>JAQBNS010000016.1 GCA_028288405.1 Chitinophagaceae bacterium | reverse complement strand
GGACTTGGAGCGAAAAGCCCGGCCGGAGGCAACGCCCAAATCATGGAAGAGTGGATTTACCCAAGCCAAAACCACCCAGGAAAATCAGAAACGGTTGCATAATTTGCAACACGGATTCTAAGTTTTCTTTGCCGAAGTATACGCACAAAAAGATACAGGTTGATGTTCCGATCACGACATAAAACATCCGTTCCAATATGATCTTGTCATCATTTCTCATTTGAATAGAATTATAAGATTCCTTTATAAACACCTTTTATACAATATTTTAACCTATTCAATTGTTCTATAATTGCTATTATGCTGTTCTCATTTTCAGGCACTTAAAGCACACAAGTTAAAGTGTCACAACAATATATCCTAATTATTTAAACATTAGTGTTGTGTGGAATTTAAACCACACTTATGCGAGTAAAAAAGCTACACTTTTGGGAGTTATTTAGGGGAAAAGGCACCCTATGTTGTCACACATTAAAATATTACAGACTGAAATCTCTATTGTGTTTATTGAGGATTCAGATATGGGTTATAAGACAAATAATTGGATGATGGCTTGACATTTGTTTCGGTAATAGCCATATTCAAAATGTTAATTTCTTTAAACTATTACTGTTAATATGCGTTATACTATTTAAAATGAATTATATGGAGAAAGAGAAATTCACAGCCGTAATACAAGAGTTGGATTCCGGCCATTTTATTGGACATATAGAAGAGGTGAAGGGTGTAATTACACAAGCTACAACGCTAGAAGAGGCTAAAAAGACATTAGTCGAGGCTTTAATGGCAATGATAGAAGTTAAAACGCAACTGGGAGAAGCGATAAAAGATAATAAGGTTACAACTGAAATTTTTTCTTTATCGTGAGAAGGCAAGACTTTATTTTACATGTTAATTCGTGTTGTTGCGAATTATTTCCATGCTCTAGCAGGAATTTTGAGATTTACATCAATCAGATTGACAAAAGCAGCAAATCGGCTATCGTAATTGTGGACGATCTAACACCAAGGTATATAATAGATGTTTGTCGGAATTTAAATATATCAGTGCCGGTCGAAGTTCAAATATTAGGAGAATAAAAAAAGGGAGCTAAACACTCCCTTTTTTTTATTAGACAAAAGACTGGTTGATGCCGGTCTTGAAGAGTATTGATATATTAAGATCACTTCTTTTGATTTTCTAAAAAAGCCTCTTTAAATCCGGTGGGGTCAATTGCAAATACATATACAGAGTTAAAGTGATCGTGCCCAAGACCAACATCTAATACAATCTTAAATGGTTTACTCTCTGTCATTAGTAAATTAAATAGTTTCTTTTTATCGTCGTCTCCCATGTATCCATTAAAAACAAAGCAACCTATTTGAGAGGTCTTGTTATCAGCTGTTTTTATCTTTGGGAAAACACGCTCTCCCTCAGGTAATAATCCAATGGACTTATTGCCGTATTCATGAAATAAAATAAATAAACAAGAGTCAACAGATTGTATTTTAACAATCAAATTTCCATCCTTGACACTAGAATTTGAAAATGTACCAGTGACTTCGGTGCCAATATTATATTCATCCTTAACAGGGTCTCCAAACTGGTCTACAACTTGTATTTTGTGCCATCCGTCGGATTCGTTTTTAGTACAACTAAACAATAGTATCGCCAATATTAAAAAGGTATAATTTTTCATAAAATTAGTTGCTAGGTGTAAAAGTATAATCAAACCCATTTGTGTAAGAATGCTCGTATACAGTGATGGTCGTTGTATGGTTAACAATTTTTAGTGTAAAATCTCCAGATCCAGCCGAAATATTTACAGATACTCCTCCAGTGAATACAAATCCAGGGGTAATTATTGAGTTAAATTGAAATTCCTTATAAAAACGTCCATTATACACATCAACTGAATTTCCATTGCACGTGAATCTTCCATCAGATTGAACAATAAAATCATATTGCTGTCCGTCGGAAGCAGTTACAGTAATGTCATATTTCACAGGATTAGAGATCATAGGCGTAGGCGTTGAATCATCTTTCTTTTTACACGAGATAATCGAAAGGGTTAAGAGCAAAAATACGATTTTTTTCATAATACATGTGTTTAGACCTGTGTTGTTTGAACTGTGAAATTACCCAAATTAGGTATACAAAATGCTTGAAAACGTTAAGATAACTTACAAGCATTATGCCGCTATGAATTTGTAGAAATCTTAGATAAGTTAAATTTTAGTTGATATAATTAACTGTAATTCAATACTTAACTTAGAATTGTTCTATAATTGCTATTATGTTAAGTAAAATAAAGGTTAAATAGCCTACCCGTGCATGGCTTTATATTTGCATCCTTCTGTAGTATCTATTCCTCTGTGCTATGAATCTCACCGATCGTTTACTTACTCTGCTTATGAATCCCTGGCTTCTTTTTGTATTCAGTACGCTCGCCAGTTTTATCGTATCCTACTTACTGTATTTCATTTTCAGCCTGATCATCAGACGTTATTTTAGGTCCAGCAAAACCAAAGTCAACCGTTCTTTGCGTACATCTTTCCATGTACTGGTCGTCGTCTCAGCCTTAAAAATCGGTTATTCAGTAGCTGATTTGCCGACTTCTTATTGGGATTCCAGGCTCGATAAAGTGCTGAGTATTACCCTGATTTTGGCCTGTACGTTATTCATTTACCGTTTTATAGACTTCAGCCGCAGTCTGTTTTATAGTCATTTAGAAGGCGAACAAGCCCAAATCATGCAAGCCAGAAAAGCGCGTACGCAGGTAGAGTTTTTATTTAAGATGGCCGCCGTAATCGTTTGGATAATTGGCATTTGTGCTATACTAATGAGCTTTGAAGGAGTCAGAAATTTCGGTACCAGTATCCTGGCTTCTGCAGGTATTGCCGGGATCATTATCGGTCTTGCCGCTCAGAAATCCATCTCCAATTTGTTTGCCGGAATGCAGATTGCCTTTAGTCAACCGATCAAAATTGACGATGCCTTGATTGTAGAAAATGAGTTTGGAACTGTAGAAGAAATTGCCCTGACATATGTCGTAGTCAAACTTTGGGATTCCAGACGCATGGTCTTTCCCATTTCTTATTTTATAGAAAAGCCGTTTCAAAACTGGACCCGGGCTTCCTCTGATCTGTTAGGTTCTGTATTCCTATATGTAGATTATTCTTTTCCCGTTGAAGAAGCGCGTAAAGAATTGAAACGCATTCTTACGCTTGATGAAGCTAAAGGTCTTTGGGACGGTCGTGTTGCTGTTCTTCAGGTAACGGATGCCAACGACCGCACATTTGAATTGCGACTATTGGTCAGTTCTATAGACGCTCCTACAACCTTTAATCTGCGTGTTTTCATCCGTGAAAAAATGATTGCCTTCATCCAGGAAAACTACCCGGAGAGTTTGCCTAAGCAACGCATAGAATATACTCGGTCGCCGGAACACGAACACTTGGCATCATAAACAAGGGACGAGCTAGGAGGTACGAGGTACGTAAAAATATAATCGTACCTCCTAGCTCCTAGTTCGTCCCTTCAATCAGTCTTCCTGCAGTTTCTTATAGATCCTAAGAATTTCAGACACACTCCAGGCTTGTGAAATACAACCATTCGGTTTGTGAGGCAAACCACTGTCGAAGATTTCCGAATACGTACCTATGCCGGCTTCGTAACAATGTTCCAGCGCTTTGACCAGGTGCGCATTGACTTGGGCCTTGCCCTTTTCTTCACGCACATACAAACAGGCATCGTAATAAGGACCCAACAACCAACCCCATACGGTGCCCTGATGATAACATCCATCACGCGATAAAACATCGCCGGCATAACGTACCTGATGATCCGGATGATAAGGAGTCAAACTTCTCACGCCTTTATTGGTCAATAATTCCTGTTCTGCAATGGCTAGAACAGATTTGCCTTCTTGCCTGTTGAGCAATGGAAAGGGCAAACTCAACGCAAAAAGCATATTGGGACGTACAGAACTATCCTTCTCGTCTCTGCCTTCTACATTCACCACATCGTATAAGGCACCGTTGCTTTCATTAAAGAACTGTTGCTTGAAAGAACTCAATATCTTAGAAGCATAGTCACTATAGACTACAGCTTGTTCTGTAGCACTAAAAATGAAAGCCATCTCTGTTAAAATTTTATGACAGTTGTACCAAAGTGCATTGATCTCTACGGGTTTTCCAATACGAGGTGTCACTACCCAATCCCCGATTTTCGCATCCATCCAGGTTAACTGTACGCCTTGTTTTCCTGCATAAATCAAATGATCCTTATCGGCATGAATATTATAAGCAGTTCCCTTCAGGTAAGCTTCACGTATGGCTTGCACTACGGGATAAAAGATCACTCTTACGGTATCTACATCGTGACTCTTTTTCCAATATTGATAGACTGCTACCACATACCATAGCGCCGCATCCACACTGTTGTATTCGGGTTCTTCTCCCTGATCCGGAAAACGATTGGGAAGCATTCCCCTGTTGACAAATTCAGAAAAGGTTTCCAGAATAGCTTTCGCTTTATCATAATTGCCACTCTCCAGACAAAGTCCTGGCAAAGCAATCATCGTATCTCTGCCCCAATCGGCAAACCAATGATAGCCGGCAATAATGGTTTGGTGACCACCGCTTCGACTCACTAAGAACTGATCTCCCGATAAAGCCAGTTGTTTGATCTCTGAAGGAGCCGTGATATAAGGTTTTAATACTTCTTTCCTTCTTGTCACTTCTTCGTCCCACAATGCTTTCGCACGTTGAATGTCATGGTTATCCGGCTGCCCGATCAGCACATAAAGATCTTCACCGGTGCGTAGTTCGACGCTCAATAAACCGGGCGTATACAAGTCTTCCAAGTCATCGAATCCGCGGAGTTCTTCTTCTTTGTATTTAAAGTTCAGGTACCATCCGGCATCTTTACCTTCGTAACGAATGCCTTCTGCTTGTATGCTGCAGCCCAAACCTTCATAAGCAGAAATGATTACTTTATCAGATTCTACCTGTACTTGTTTGTTAATGAAAGTATTCTTCTTACTGAGCGAATGGATATCCCGACCCGATACAAAGGGTCTCAATTGTAATTGAAAAGTAGCTGCAGACTGGCCTTTGATTGTGTATTTGATGGCAATGCATTGGATGCTTTGCAAAGCCAATATCTCTTTGTGTAAAGTAAAGCCTCCTATTTTATAATCGAAAAACGGTCCCCAGTTTTTGCCTGCCCGTACCAAATTTTTATACCCTTCCGGCGAAATAGATCCCGGAAATTGATTGGCAAAAAGAGGATAAGTTTCTTGTCCTTCTTGCCCCTCATGAATGATTGTATCTTCCAGTCTGGACAAAATCATGGTACGCTCTACCGGAGGTCTCCGGGATACATTGTACATCCCATGGTATTTCCTGGTATTGATACCGGCATAAGTACCGGATGCGTAAGCACCGTTACCCAGGGTTTCTAACCATTCAGAAGATTGTAGGGCCTTCACATCTTTGTAATAATGTGCAGGCAATTCGATACGTAACGTATCTTTCATACCAATAATTTTAGATGACGGGAAGCTTTTTACAGAAGAAAGACTGTTCTCAAGGGCCATGAAAAGCAGCCTCCCCTATTTATAGTATTACATTACAACAACCAATTCAAAACATTGATTATCATTTATTTAATCCTTTTAAAATATTCTCCAAATCTGCAATTAAAGCGCTGAGTTTTTGCTTGTCGTCAGCATCTTCTGCTTCTACGAGTGCCTTCTTACAATAATCGATGGCTTTGGTATAATTGCTTGTTAACTCTGTTTTCAATGCCGGACCTTGCTTCTTATACTGTTCCGCATTCAAGGTATTATAGAGATTAAATTGGGGTCTGCTTTTGTCGACGTACAAGTTTCCAAGATTGAACAAAGCCACATAATTATTGGGTTCCATTGCCAATACTTTTAAGTAGTATTTTTCAGCCTGATCGGCTTGGTTTAACTTCTGGTATTGCACGGCAATATTGTTCAGTACCAATGGATCGTTAGGATTACCTTTCTCGAGTAGAGCCAGGGTTTGAACGGCCTGTTCGTTTTTATCTGTGGTGATGTAAAAGTTAGCCAGTTCCTGTAGCAAGGCCGGATCATTCGGATTCTTTAAGAGCCCTTCTTTCAGTTCCGCTTCCGCTTTGGTTTTATCACCTGATTCAAGATAATAGTCAGCGGCTACCTTATAGACATGGCTTTTGAAATAATTGTTGGCTTTCAAGTCTTCTGTAAAAGCAAAAGCTTGTCTCAGATCATTGCTCGCTGAAGCGGCATATGAACCGTATAACAAAGCGGTAGTATCTTTAGGATTGGCAAGGTGTGCAGATTTAAAAGACTTCACCGCTCCTTTATAATCCGCAGCCTGGTATTTTTTAACCCCATCATTGGTGGCGTTCACCCATTGGTCCTGCAAACGCATTTCTGACATTTGAGAAAATTGTCCATTGGGTTTATCCAACGCTTTGGCTTTAGCAAAGGAATTGATGGCTGTATCTGCATAGCCTTTATTGGCATAAGCCGGATTATCTGTCAACAATTTATTGTAAATCATTCCTCTATAGTACCAAGCCTTAGGGGAAGTCATCGTTTTTTCATTGGTTACCGCTGCATCAATCTCCGGTTTAGCCTTTACGGCATCATTGTCTTCCAGGTAAAGGATCGCATTGGTCAATGCCGTGTTTTGAGCGGACGTTTCTAAATGACAAAACATGGCCAGCAAAATACTGCCGGCCATGAAAATTTTATTGAACATATAATTGAGCTTAAATGAGACCCATTTTATTTATTCTTCTGTGGTGGCTTCGTCTTCGTCGTCTTCTTCCTCTGCTTCTGCAGAAGAATCTTCTTCTAATACTTCACCTAAATCAGGTTGTACTACTTCTGCTGCCTCGTCTTCATCTTGCGCGTCGCGCTCGATCTTAGCGATTGAAGCAATCTCATCACCATCGTTCAATTTAATCAGTCGAACACCTTGCGTTGCTCTACCCATGATACGAAGTGATTCAATGTTCATACGGATGGTGATACCGGATTTGTTGATGATCATGATTTGATCTCTGTCCGTCACCCCGTGAATGGCTACCAACTCTCCTGTTTTTTCAGTAACATTGATAGTCTTCACTCCTTTTCCTCCACGCTTGGTGATGCGGTAATCTTCAATATCAGAACGCTTTCCGTATCCTTTCTTAGAGATCACCAGCAATTGTGTTTCTTCCAGGTTACTGACAGCCACTAAGCCCACTACCTTATCGGTATCAGAAGCTAATGTAACTCCTTTTACACCCGTAGCCACACGGCCCATTGGACGTACCTGGCTTTCGTTGAAACGAATAGC
>JAQBNS010000009.1 GCA_028288405.1 Chitinophagaceae bacterium | reverse complement strand
CGCAAGCATTGCTTGGTGTGACTGTCCAGCTACCTGCCGTGCCCGATGCATACGTTACCGTGATCGCTGCTGTGCCTGCGCCCCCTGTAACTGTATGACCTGTTCCACTGTAAGTCCAGGTATAAGTTACACCTGCTACTGAAGTTACACTATAAGTATTGCCTGTAGAGTTCGGGCAAGGTGTTGCTGTACCTACTGTGATCGCACTTGGTTGTGCTGGAAATAAATTAAAATTCGTAGCAGAAGATATTGTGCCCGCTGGAGTATTGACGGTGATAGCACCCGCTGTAACACCTGCCGGAGCCGTTACTATAATTTGAGTTGCGGTATTATTTGTAATTGTTCCAGGAGTACCGTTAAAGGTAACACTTGTAGCACCGGTCAAATTGGTGCCGGTAATTGTAACACTTGTAGCAGCAGCACCACACGCCGGTGTGAAACCCGTAATCGTAGGTGTTGTGCCTGGTACACTACAATTATTTCCTATTCCTTCCCAATCAATATCAAGCGTGCCATTAAATGCTGCATTATATCCTGCTACAGGAAAACTAGCAAAACCAGGATTGATGTAAAATAGTAATTGTGTAATGTTTGTACTGTCCACCACACCCGGACTTGCACCATAATAATTTCTAAAATGTGTAGCGTAATCAATGGTGAAAGTTTGATAAGTAGTTGTCAATGCCAAATCTGTCGCTGCCAAATTATCAACTGCTCTACCCGTGCCATCTACCATGGTTACACGTAGTAAACAATTAGAAGATGCTTTGGCACGAATTTTCAATACCGGTTTGTTAGCCGCGCAACTAAAATTAATAGGTGCAGCACCTGTACCATTATTTAAAGTATGTGTAAAGGTATCCCATTCTCCATGACCCGCAGTTGTGATGTGTCTTGCTCCTCCTGTTTCTGAATTTGTAAAAGAAGGTGAACTGGCATTAAAGTTTACCGTTCCGTCATTGAAATCATCCGAGTACAAACAGGTTGTGGGAGGAGTAGCAATCGTGATGTAATTTGTTTTTGTATTGGTATTGGGACCACCGCCGTTGGTAACGGTAAGACCCACCGTTTTCGAACCACCTGTACTGTATGTTACACTTACCGGACCTATACCGGCAAAAGTAGCAGGTGTAGCACCTGCGCCAAAATTCCATGAGTACGTTTCTCCACCGGAAGCACCCGTAGTCGTATTCGTGAAAACAATCGTATTGCCCGCACAAGTACTTAATGGTGTTGCTGTAAAATCTGCCGTTAGAACACAAGGGCCAGAAACCGTTACATTTTTTGTAACGGCTACAGCCACACATTTTGAAGCCGCAGTTTCTACTACAGAAACAGTACTGTTAGCCGTAGAAAAATTAACGACAATGGCATTGGTTCCTTGTCCGGATACAATAGTCGCTCCGCCTGATACTGTCCAGGCATAAGTAGAGCCAGCAGTAGCGGTTACTGAATAAGGTACATTGGTTTGAGCAGAACAAGCCGTTGCACTACCTGTCATGGCCGATGTGACCGGAGTTTTACCTTGTGCTGTAAAGTTGTCAAAGTAAAAAGCATAATTTGTATTGCTGTTAGGATTAAACAAAACCTGCAACCGATCTACATCCGCAGCTGTCAATGCGCCATCCGGTGATTGCGAAAAAGCAAATGTTAACTTAGTCCACGCACCGGCACTCCCCGTTGATGTAAATGATGCCGTGTACTGACTATGCCTGCCGTCTGGGAAGGCATTGGCCATTTGAAAGGCATTATCAAATTCAATAGTAACAGGCAGAACTGTTCCCGCGGGCGCGTCGGATTTCACATCCATTGTAAAATAACGAGCACCCGTTCTGAAATCATCAGCGTTGTCTACCAAGAAATCTGTGTATCCAAGAATGTCATAGACTACTCCTCCGTTGCGCACATACTTTCCAACCGTAGTAGACGAGTTCGTTCCGCCTCCGCCAGGATTGGCAACGACTGACAAAGCACCATTGGCATACATGCCGCCGATATTCCTATTTCCTTCAAAGTCATCTAAAGGAATACCGCAAATTTTGGTTATGGCTTTTACACCGTAAGGAACAGCAACAGATGTACAAGCCGAACCCGCGCCGTCACCATCTGCGTTACATACAATGTTACCGTTTGTAACACCGGTGTAGCTTACTAATATATTCGTTGTTCCTTGTCCTGATACAATCGTAGCGCCAGAAGGCATTACCCAGTTATAAGTAGCGTTTGTCCCTGCACTGGTAATGCCATAGTATTTTTGATCGCCGACAAAGGAAACTTTCTGTCCAGAAATAATGAGAGAAGAAGGATTAGAATAAACCCTTACATAATCTACTAACATCGATAAAGGCAATTGACCATTCACAGGATTTGTATTGCCTGTAAATCCTCCACCCAGTGCCAGGTTGAAAATGAGGTAAAAATTAGTAGAGTTAAAAGGCCAGGTAGTAGCCGTACCACCCGCTAAACTAGAGGGTGTATAAGTAGCCGTCACTACACCGTCTACGGAATATTTCACCTGATTTGGTGTCCAATCTACTGCATACAAATGGTAAGCAGATGACCAGTTGGCATTGGTGACCGTAACACCTGTTTGATTCGGAGAATAGCCACCTCCATTGCAAGGGGTACAGTTATAGTGCAAAGTCTGATAAGCATTCGTTGGATTGCTATTCGCTGTTTCCTCAATATCAATTTCTCCTGTATAAGGCCAGTTTCCATTATCAGACAACATCCAGAAGGCCGGCCACATGCCATTTCCTGAAGGGACTTTGATACTCGCTTCCATACGGCCATACAACCAGGAAGCTTTGCCCTGAGTCGTAATCTTACCGGATGTATAATTGGATCCGGAGCCATTATAATTATTCTGATTCTTAGCCGTAATCACCAAGTTAGATCCATTCACAGTCACGTTATTGGTGCCGCTGGTATAATATTGTTGCTCGCCATTACCAAATCCGCATCCAGAGGAGCCGCCGCAACCATTCCCTGTTTCATATACCCATTTCGTCAAATCGAGGGAAGTGGTATTGAATTCGTCCTGCCAAACCAGCTGGGTACATTGGGAAAAACTCTTCTGGGAAAAAGCAGTCAGCAGCAAGAAAATAACAGCTACTAATTTCATTTTTTGACGAGCAATCGGAGATTGTAAAAGAGGCGTAAAACGTGATTTAAAAATCATCATAGAGCGTTTATTTACGTTGTAGCGGTATACGTAGATAAGTAAGAAGTTTTCGAACTTATTCAATATTTAAATATCCATCAATCCTACTGTTTAAACAATACCCTAGCAAGAAGGATTAAACACTTAAAGTATTGATAAATAATAGATTAAGCCACATTCTTTACATGTAGCTAACACTACACAATAAAGAAAAAATAGACTTTTACCGCTAAAAATAAAGATTCAGTGAAATATCAGGATTTATCCAACACTTAAGTAACAACATGTTCGCTAAAAATTAAAAATACAATGTTTTGCAGGCTATTCATGGACAGGTTATTAGCTAAAAATAAAATAGCCAGGTGGTACATGTCTCCATGTAATGTCCTGGCTATTTTTTAACAAAATGGTTCTAGTATATGATTTGGTTGTTATGGGGTTTGCGTTAGGGATTGAGCCATTGTCTGAGCTCTTTTTCTTTGATTGTTTTCATGTAATAAGATTGTAAGATGGATTCAAAGAAAAAAGCGAGTGGCTAAAGCCCGGCCCGAAGGGAACGCCATGATCTTCTAAACAGGATCAGCTTATTCATTTATAACCCTAATGTCTATCAAAATTACAAATCACAACAAGCGGTCTTAAATAGAGTCATTTTTTCGGATAAGGAAATTATCTAGCATGAGTTTAGGGCGTTCCCTTCGGGCCGGGCTTTCGCCACTCGCTTCCCGAAACAAACATATTACTCAAAACCAACCTGTGTGTCGGGAGAGCTCAGACAATGGCTCAATCCCTAACGCAAATCAACAAATACTTTACCGTAAAAAACACCTTGTTATTTCCTACTTAAGGCTTAATGATCAAAACGGAGGGAGTATTGGATAACCAGATACTTTGTGTTTCTACTGCCTTTTTCCAACTGTCAAAACTGATCAACATGAGGTCCTGATGTTCCAAAAAGCCCTTTTCTATTTTCTTTTCATTATAGAGTGCAATATGATTGGGTGCAATTTGTTCTATCGAACGAATCGTTTCCTTCAGTTCCGGATTTTGTTTGATTACCCCGGTAGCATCTAAGATGATCACCTTGGCTTCATTGTGGTGAATCAATTTTTGAGCATACACTAATAAAAAACTATCACTCAAAGAAAAGATAGGAATAAACACCTGTTCTACTTTTTCCAATTCTTTATCAATCAAAATTCCAACCGGTACTTTTGACAATCGGATGATGTGTTTGGTGTGTTCATCAAACACTGTATTTTCAAACAGTTTTTCTCTTCCCGTTATCGTATCGTATAAACGCTCCGGATTAATCATCTTGGTGGTAAAGCCTAATATTTTACCTAATAATGTTCCTTGAAAAACAGAGCGGCCAATACTGATCAACAACAAATCGAAATTCCCGACATTAGCGGTATCCGAAATTTCTTTATCCAGATCTTGTGTAGGTTTAAATAGAGTAACAACAGGAAGATCCAAACGTTTTGCTTCAGCCAATATAGGCTCAAAACTTTCTGCTTCGTATTCCTCTGTATTAAACTGATTCAGTTCATTACTCGGAGAAAAATGCATGGCTGTAATCGCCGCATTGTGGGGAGCTTTCTTAATGAAACTATGCGCCAGACGAAGCATACTTTTCCCACGGTGTGGACTTCCAAAAGAAATTAAAATAGAATATTTGCTCACTGCTTCTACCGTTTCCGGTACTACTTTATTGCGTTTCTCCGGTAAGAGTTTATTGATGATATCCAATGCAGGACCTGTCATGAACGTGGTAACCAAAGCCATGATTACCATCATCGCAAATATTTCAGGGCTCAATACCCCGAGGTCATATCCGATGTTCAACACGACCAGTTCCATCAAACCTCTTGTATTCATGAGGGCTCCAATGATTAAACTTTCTCTCCAGCTTTGTCCGACAAATTTCGCCGCAACAGCACTTCCTAAAAATTTACCGGTTACAGCTAAGGCTATGATAACGGCACACATTTGCCATAAATAGGGTTCGTTCAATAAACCGATCTGTGTTCTTAATCCTGTAAACACAAAGAACAAAGGCAAAAGCAATACCAGTGATACATCTTCAATTTTTTCTATGAAGATATTTCTAAAGTTAGTATTTGCCGGCATGATTACACCCGCCATGAAGGCACCGAATAAGGCATGTATGCCAATCACTTCCGATGTATAGGCCGATACTAAAAGCAAAATAAAGAATACCGCCACGATCGGTTTGCTCAATCCTTCTTTGTTAGAATAGATATCTCCTATCCGTTTCAAAAACGGTTGTACCAATTTCAACATCACTACAATGTAAGCGATCGCCATCAATATGGTGTATACTGCACTTACAAGCGAGCCGGCTTTTACAATCGCAATCACCGCTGCCAAAATACACCAGGCGGTAATGTCATCCGCCGCTGCACAGGTAATGGCTATGATACCCAATTTATGTTTGGATAAGCCCCGCTCCTGTACAATACGCGCCAATACAGGGAAAGCAGTGACACTCATGGCAATTCCGGTAAACAAAGCGAAGGAAAGAAAATTGACATTGGCAGGAGCAAACTCTGCATAAATGAAAAAGGCCAAACCCATTCCTAAAGCAAAAGGGAAGATGATGCTGGCATGACTAATCACGACGGCATCGTCGGCTTTGTTTTTCAATATTTTCAAATCGAGTTCCATACCGATCACAAACATAAAGAGGATCAACCCTATCTGACTTAAAAACTGGAGGTTTCCGAGTGATTGCGGAGGAAACAAAAAAGCGGAGAACTCCGGAAAGTGCATGCCTACAAAAGAAGGTCCCAACAAGATACCCGCCGCGATCTCTCCTATTACGGAAGGCTGACGGATTTTTTTACACAAATACCCCAGCACACGCGCCACCAGAATGATCGTTATGATCTGCAACAGCAACCTGGCCAAAGGATGCGTGACATTGTGATGATAGGTATCAATGAAATGCTGCCAATGAGAAACATCGGTTTGTTTAACAGCCTCTGTTACTTTGCCGGCTTCCTGGTATTCTCCTTGAATGACAATACCGTACATGAGAACGGAAAAGCCCCCAATGATCAGGATGTAGAAAATTATTTTTTTAATGTTGCTCATTTAATAACGCTTTAAGTACTGCTTTAGATGGGATATAAAATACAAAACCGGCTACAGTCCGAATACCGAACTGGCTGCTTTTGTCAAAATCAGAAACAAAGAAAGGTGCGACTTCAAAGATTAAACCGGCATTCTGAAAGGGAAAAGGAAACGCTTCTACACCCAATGGCATCACTACTCCATGCTTATGTGTTTCCGAGAAATTCCAATCGGCACGATAACCGATGCCTAAATGAAGTCTTACTTTTTCCAGCTTGACGATACGGCACACCGCAGATACCTCACTGACAAAAGAAGAAGTCTTATTCTTTTCACTGTAGAAATTGGCTCTCGTAGCTCGTACGTCCAATGCCCAACGGCTGTCTTTGCTGGAACGAAATCCCAAACCAGCTTCTGTACCGGTAGGATAAAGCGCTATACCGGGACCGGTTTGACGAGTTGTAGTTGGAGGAGTAGCTGTTTGTCCTAATGCAGTAAAGAAAGTGAAAATGAAAAGTGAAAATGAAAATAAGAGACGCATATTGTGTTTATAATTTTTCACGAAAATACATCAAAACAGTACGACGTTATAAACAGATGAAACCAAGTACTTAAAAAATGTAACAAGCCGGCAAAAAAATGTAATGAAATAAGTAAGAAATGTGAGATGAGTAATGTGAAATGAGATTCACATTACTCATCTCACATTTCTCATTTCTATTATTAACGAATTGTTTTTTGAACGAATTCCTTTCTATAGTTATCTCCGAGGGTTATTTTAAATTCATTCCCCGTCGCATCATACATAGTAGTAATGATTTCATCGTGCGTAAAGAATTTAACCACCTTTAATGCCAGTATATCTTTTTTATTTACTCTGCAAAAGTCATCTGCCGGAAGGAAAGATAAAATTTGTTCAAAGGAAATATTTTTAAGGATCAGCTCTTCTTTGTTTTCCAATAATACCAGCTTATCCCGTTTATCTCTTTCAGCCGTAGTGATCAACGAAACCTGATTAAAATACAAAAGTGTTTTTCCTTTGTTCGTATTCAGTTGCACAAACTGCTTGTCTGTTTTACCAATAGACAATAAATCCGCCGCCTTCTGCAAGGCTTTTTCCAATCGTTCTTTCTGAACCGGTTTGCGGATGTAATCGATGGCTTCTATATCATAAGCCTCCGCCGCATGCTCCTTGTAAGCTGTTGTAAAAATAACCGGTTTGCCGCGTAGCAAATGAGCGACTTGCAAACCGTTCAGCTGAGGCATTTCTATATCTAAAATACAAATATCAAAATCCAATTGTCCGGCTTCTTCCACCAGTTTCAAAGGATCATTGAACGCTTTCACCACTTCTACGTAATCGATCTGCTCGCACATCATGCGCAGGTAGGTCAATCCCGGAAGTTCATCGTCCAGCAATAAGCATCTGAGCTTTGTGTTCAATCAGGTTAATTTTTAAATGACTGATGTACGTGTTTTCTTCCACGAATTGATCGATCGTGTAATTGTTTTTATAAATAATTTCCAGGCGCTTTAAAAAACTTCCTTTGCCAAATCCGCTTCTCTCCTTTTTCATCGCCGTCTTCCCGCTGATTTTATTGGATACCGTCAATAAAAACTGTTCGTCTTTCAATTCAAAGACGATAGAAATAAAAGCATCCGCACTTTGTATATCCGCATGTTTGAAAGCATTCTCGATCAAATCAATGGTGATTAACGGTGCAATCAACGATTGTTCATACAAAGGATTCAGTACATCGATTTTATTCTTGACCCGCAAGTCAAACAAGGGACTTACTTTCAACCGATTGATTTCAATCAAACTCAGCGCAAACTCTATCTCTTCTCTTAGAGAAACATATTGCTTGTCGCTTTCATACAAAATATAATCCAGTACATTGGACAGTTTATCCAATGCATAATAAGTCTGGTAAGCATGCGACTGTATAGAATTGAGCGTATTCTTAAACAGGTGGGGATTGAGTTTATACTTGATGGTTTCCAACTCCAGCGATTGTGTTTTCACTTCCAATTCTCTGTAGCGATCTACCGCTTGTTGCTTTTCCTTCTGTTCTGCCTGCAATCGTTTCCATAAAAAAAAGCAAAACGTACCGCAAATCAACAGCACTGCTGCAATCAGAGCAAAAGGAGTAAACGACAGTTGGATTTTTTCTTCTAACACGTGTTAGATTTTATACGATACAATAACAGATACTTTTCCCAACAAACCTTTGCGGCCCACTAATACCAGTTTGTCGCGTTTAGGCCATATGGTATAATCACGTACCAAAACCAGTTTATCAGGATTAGGCAACAGTTCGTCTTTTAAGATTTGACCAGTCTTTCTATCGTAAGCCAGGTAACGAATCTTATGAATAGAAGCATCTAATCCATCGGAATAGGCATAGATAAAACGGATTTGATCAGGCTGCATGTTATCCAGTGCGAACGAAATAGAATTTAATCCATCTACCGCAGGATATACCTGGTTTTTGGCAAGGTAGGTAGACCATTGCAATTCATCGGCTGCATTAAAACTCATCATGATAATACCTTCTGCCTGCACGTGTCCATCCAACTCCTCTTTATGACTCTTATCAAACGTACTGCGGCTGATGTGCGGATATCCGTCAGCATACAGGCATCTTTTCTCCAATACAAATAACACGTCTCCATTCGCTTCCAGACCAAAGTGTGTCAGGTCATAATCCATCCAAGTCTCTTCGCCTTTGATCAGTTTAGAATTCTTGCGTGCTTCTATATGTTTTGCTCTGAGCGCTTCATTGTATTCTTTGAAAATTGATTTCTCAATTTTCTGATTTGCAAAATCAAAAACAGAATACATCACACCCGAAAACATGCCGCGTGTATTCAATTCTGTATTACCCACCAATATTCTATCGTCTGACAAAAAGCGTACATGAAAATCATCCTTTTGAAAATTAGTCGAAGGTAATTCTAAAATAGAAAAGTCTTTGGTCTCCATATCAAAACGAATGAAGTTCACTTTCCCTCCGCCATTAGCGTTCAAAATAAACAAGTCGCCTTTGTTGTTGATGTAGATGCCGTAGTTCACATAGTCATTGTCGATTCCGACTTTTCCTTTGCGGATCAAATTGCCGCTGTTGTCATAGACTCCTACATTAGCACTTAAGGCATGTTCACCATAATTGAAAACATAAGAAATAAATTTAGATCCATCCGGAGAAAAGGCCAGGTGGTGAGTGTATTCAAATGCTGTTACAAAATCAGCACTGGTGTGTTCACAAATGACATCGATAAATGTTTCTTTTACTTTTCCTTTGTGCGGGTTTTCATCCCACTGTCCCACCGGATAATTGTCGAGTTGTTTAGTCCAAAGCTTCGTTCCTTTTTCCGGATCGTAGCCGTAAGCTTCTAATTGTGTTTTGCCTTCCAGTTTGTAATGCACACCGGATAGCAACACGAGTTCTTTACCGTTGAAAAAAATATCTTTATATTCTTCGTTGTTATCTACCGTTAAGCTAACGGACCATAAGGTTTCAAACGTTGCCGCATAGCGTTCTAAAGCAAACTCTGCTTTTCCTTTAGCCGAACCGCTTACTTTCGATAAGGCTACAAAATCTCCGTTGGGTAATACCACCACATCTTTTCTGCCATCCGGTTCTGTATTGGGACTTCCTAAACGAAAATCTTTGGAGAACTCTACGGATTGTGCCTGAGAGACAAAAGAAAAAGTAATTGCTAAAAAGAAAAGGGAAAGTGTTTTCATAGAATGAATGATAATGCTTTTTAGTTATTCCACTATAAAATTAAAAAAAATAAAGCTTTAAATATGTTTTAAACAGAGTATTCTCATAAAAAGTAAAATATTCATAATTAGGGCGTTTCCCGCCGAAAAAGGCGGGCCGGGCTTTCCGTTCCAAGTCCTCGCTCGGATCATACTTCAACACATTAACCCATTTCATGTCTCGCTGCGGGCTTTCCACTGCAATCCCTAACGCATAAATTTCATCGTATCCTTTGACAATTTAGACCATACCATCCTATCTTGCGACATCTATGGCACTACCTCTGAAAGAAAAAGTATACATCACCGAAGATTATTTAGCACATGCTATAAAACTGTGCATTGAGTTCGCTCCTCGTTTATTATTGGCTGTCCTTACTTTGTTATTGGGACTTTGGATCATTTCCAAAGTAACCAAAGCCTTTAAAAAAGTTGCGACTGCTAAAGATTGGGATGCGTCCTTGATTCCTTTTGTCGGCGGTATTATTTCCGCCACGTTAAAAATTGTATTGTTCATCAGTGTGGCTTCCTTAATAGGGATACAAACTACTTCTTTCGTTGCCGTACTAGGAGCGGCATCCCTTGCGATAGGTTTGGCCCTGCAAGGAAGTCTTTCCAATTTCGCGGGAGGTGTTTTAATATTGGTATTGAAGCCTTATAAAGTAGGTGACATCATCGAAGCCGTAGGTTATAGCGGTGAGGTAAAGGAAATACAAATCTTCAATACCATTTTAGTGACCGGTGATCAAAAAACAGTGATCCTTCCCAACGGCAGTGTTTCCAATGGCAGCATTGTCAATTTCAGTGAACGCGGTGTACGCAGGATAGATATGCTCATTCGTCTTTCCTATAGAGATGATCATGAAGAAGCGAAAAAAATCATTCGCACTATCTTACTGTCATATCCGGAAGTACATAAAAATCCTGAGCCTTTGGTAGAGATCATTGAATTGACAGAACATCACATCCACTTGTGTGTAAGACCTTATTCAGATGCCATCAATTATGGTTCTGTCCAATTTAAATTCTATAGTGATGTGGTAAAAGAATTTAAGACCGCGGGTTTTGAATGGCCTATACCGCAAACGGAACGCTCCGCTGATTAAGAAATGAGAAATGTGAGATGAGAGATGAGAAAGATTATAACATTTCTCATCTCTCTATTTACTTTCCGCCCACTGCTGCAACACAGCGAGAACAGACACTGTATATTCGTCTTGCTTGGCAATCTTCTCTTCCAATGCTTTCAGTGCAGCCAGATTCTTTTCTTTTGCAGCCGGCTCATTTCTTAAAAGCATCAATCCTAACCTTCCCGCTCCTGCCAGAACAGAAGAAGCCTCCATGCAATGTGCAATGCTGTTGTCTTTATGCACATGGCGTTGAAGTACTTCGTATTGATGCATCCACTCGTGGAATAAATCGTTCAACTCCGCTTTGGTTTCACCGGCAGGATTTTTTTTGTAGGCTTCGATGAGATTAATCAAATGGATGTAAGCCAAGGAAGTTGGTCGTGCCATATCCGCGATATCATTCAAAGCAAATGAAGTAGCATAGGTTCCTTTTTTCTTCTTCGCATAATGACGCTTATAACCACTTGCGGGTTTGAGATAAGCCATCAACCAAACAAACTCGTCTACATCTCTGCCTAAGTGCATGGAATCGGCAAATGCATGTAAATAACGCTCGTGTTGAATACCTGCTTTGTCAAGGCGTGCAGAGAAGGTTTCTAATCTTCTATAGAAAGCAAAAGTATCTACCGGTAAAGAGGAATTCCAGCCGATCTCCGCTATAGCTGCGGTATTGGGCCATAAACGGGAATCGATGGTAATAGAATCTGCCAGTTCAGACCACATGGCTGCTTCCTGACCAATAATGCGTCCTTTATCCGTTTCTTGTTTGGTATTTCTTCTCACATAATATTCGCCGGCCGTATAAGTCTGATCCAAATAATAACCATTGGAACGCACCACCTGATAGCCTTCAGCTATCGCTTTATCCATCTGCCTATCGCCTCTCCAGGATTGAATGATCGTGGTAGCCGATGGATGGCAATCCAATACTTCGTCCCATCCGATCATTTGTTTACCGCAAGAAGCCAACAGTACTTCCAGGCGTTGATTGAACTTTGCCTGCAATTCGTGTTGGTTCTTTAGTTTTTTATCTTGCATGAACTGCTGGATGTAGCCGTTGCTCTCCCAGTCTTTGCCGGTGACTTCATCTCCACCGATATGGACACAACTGTCTTTAAATACGGTAGCCATTTCCATGAAAAAGTCTTTGAGAAAGACATACATTTTCTCATTGGTAGGATCCATGGCTGCATCGAAAACACCATAACCGCTCTCGGGCTGATAGGTTCTTTGCGCAGAAGCATACTCCGGTAAACCCGCAAACCAAGCCGTGGCATGGCCAGGCAGATCAAACTCCGGTACTACACGCACTCCTCTGTCACTGGCATATTCCACCAGGCGACGCATATCGGCTTGTGTATAGTACTGGCCGTTGGAACCATTCAGATGCAGTTCCGGAAATTTTTTAGATTCGATGCGAAAACCCTGATCGTCGGTTAAGTGCAGGTGAAGAACATTCATTTTAGCCATGGCCATGGCATCGATGTTGCGGTACAATACTTTCAAAGGGATGAAGTGTCTGCTGACATCAATCAGCAAGCCTCTCCAATTGTATTGCGGTTTGTCTTCTATCACGACACCCGGAAAATAATAACCCGTTTCATCCTTGGCCAATAGCTGTGTCAATGTTTCCAGTGCCCTCATCACACCGAGGCTGGTAGAAGCACATACTTTAATGATTTTTTTATTGACGTCGATGCGGTATCCTTCGTTTGCTTTTACGCAGGGAGTTTGTAGTGAATCAAAAAAAATCCAGATTCCCTTTCTATGGTAAGTGGAATCTTTATGAAGATCAATGACCATCATGTTATTGGATTTAGCAGACATCCTGCCACCGGCCCAATATACATAATGCTTGAGGTTGCTATCGATCTTATCAGAGATGTGCAGGTATAAACTGCTATCTACTCTGAACTGCTCGGACAATCGATCTACTCGTTGGGGGTAAGGAAGTAATGGAAGTTCCTGTGCCCTGGACACCGATAAAAATAGTAAGCCTCCAATAAGGCTAAGGAGTAGTTTTTTCATAACCAAAGGTATTCTCCTCCAAAATAAGGAAAGAGAAATACAGTTGCCCTATTTCCTTATATTTCTTATCCACGGAAATGGAACAACCGGTTCTGTCTTAACTATTCATGATGAGGTATTTTAACTTGTCGTCGTCCTTGAGTCTTTCATACTCCTTCTTGTGCACCGTTACCAGCAGTTTCTGCACAAATTTCCAGCAAGTGGCATTACGGATCTCCAGCTCGCGTGAAATATCTGTTATGGAAATATTTTCTCCATAACGATTGATCATCACTGTAATGTAGAGCGCCTTGCGGATATCAAATTTGCATTTATGAAACGCCGTATAGGCCGTGATGGATTCGTCGTAACGGCATTTGGTGCATCGGCGGGCAAAAGGGGTAGCACCTTTACCAAATTTAGTGTTCCCACACTTTTTGCAAACATAGCCTTGTTCCCATTTCAGGTCTTCCATGAAGCGGTCTACAGCTGTATCGTCCGGGTATACCAAACTGAATTCTGCAAAATTAATTTGCTTGAGTGAGATACGTGCTTCTTTCTCCTGAATCACATTCTTCTTCAGGTTCCAGTTGTCCCGGTCGAGGATGGCATTCATTTCGTTGATTTCTTCCGCTTGTGCTTTCAATTGATCGTTGGCACTTTCCAGCAAAGCACTTTTCTCCTCAATAACCTTGGTGCGTTCCGCTACTTTATCTTCTAATTCACGATTTACTTTTTCACTCAGGATTCTGTTCTCATTCAATTGATTGATGACTTCTTCCTGCGCTTTTTCATTGGTATGTTTTAGGAAACGGATGCGATCTCCCAAAGCAAAAGAAAGAATGACGATATCGGCAATCATACTGATGTTGCGGATGTAGACAATCGTGATCAATAATACCGGAGAATCTTCCAGGAAGAAATTGAACAACGTTAAATTCTTAAACATGTTCAACAACAAGCCCAGCAAAATGATCACGTTTCCTAACAAAAAGAAGCGTGCCGGTTTGTATCCTGTTAAATACACGCGACCTGCTATAAACAGTGTGTAGGCGAAGACACTGATGAACATCATGTCATACAGAAAAGGATAGGATGCGTACGTGAAGAACAAGCTGATGATGCATAAAAGAGCAAACACGGCATATATACTTTTCTTTGCGGTAGGTAATGTTTTATTGAGGTCTAAGAAACTCTGGAAATAAACGAGGTAGAAAATCAACATGAGGATTTTGGAAATGTATCCTCCCCAGGCTGTAATCAAATGACTGTGCGACCAGACAAATTGAAAACCCAATCCATCGTTGATAGACGAGTCAAAAGCCCAGGCGAAAGCGTAAAAGAAATAGTAGACATATACTTTTTCCTTGGTCGTGAAAAACAAGAAGAGATTATAAAAAGCCATGATGAATACGATGCCATAATACATTCCCAGCAACACATATTCTTTGAAGGCATAAGAAGCAAAAACTTTATTTTGTCGAATCTTGAACAAGAAGCTGCCTTGCACGCCTGGTGTAATTTTCAGGTAGTAGTAAGGAGACTCTTTTTCCAACGATTCTAAAGGCACATCAAATACAAAATTCTTGTGCTGGTATTCCCTGTTGCTGAAATCATATTGTACACCTGTTTTACTTTCTATGTAACGAGGAGGAGAATGAAAATCAGAAGAGTAAAAAATCACTTCTGCAAACCTGGAATCCAGGATTTCGAGAATCCAATTGCTTCGAGGGCCGGACTTGTTGACGATTTTAAAGCGAATCCAGTAATTGCTTTTTACATGGTGACTGAATTGTTCCTTTGCTCCACCTTCTTTAAAGGGATATTGTTCCGGATGAGCCAATAGATCTTCCAACGTAACGATAGCACTTGGATCTTCAAAAATTTCAATGGTATTGCTCAGGGTTTCGTATTCTTGCTGTCCGGCGTTTAAAACGATTGTTTTGCCATAAGCGGTTATTGCTAGACCCCAAAAACATAGAGCTACACCTATCCATTTCATAGCGGAGAAATTAACTGGTTTAAAAAACATCATCTAATATAATTAAATTAAACTGACATCATCCAAATGCTCCAATGGAGGAATTGGCTTGGGATTCAGCGCCTGATGTGTTTTTAAAGCTCTTCTATGAGGAGGATTTTTTGCTTTTCAAATGAAAAACAAAAAATAGAAGGAGGAGTAACCGTAAAAAAACGTAATGCAAAATACACATTTAGGTGACTAAAAAAATTATTCACAAGAGAAAAATAAAGAGCGGAAAAAGAGAAAGAGAGCGAAATTACCTTAGACCTATGACTTGCTCTCTTTTTATTTTTCTAAGTTTTTGATCATGGCATAGAGCATTTTAGAAATTTCTTCGAATCCTGCGTCCAATTCATTTTTAAATTCTAGCGAAACTTCGTTTTCTGAGTGTAGAATATCAACAATAGCAGCGCATTCAAAAGTCGATCCTCGGGCGATTACAAAGAAACTCTTTCTGTCTCTATTGGTAACTTTTGCACTTCCTTCCGCGATGTTCAAAACAATACTTAAGCTTGCTCTGCCAAGTTGATTCTTAAAATAAGGAGGAATTTGAGAATTGCCTTTAAGTAGATTATAAATGGATTTGTTGATGAGAAAAATAAGATAAATCAATTACTTCAACCAGTTTTGTTCGGATAATCAATCAACATTCCTAATAAACTTCAACTTTCCACGGCCATTTATAGAAGATTCATTATCTCCGTAAATATGCCATCTGTTTTGGGTTCCTTTAACAACCACTAAGCAATCCATTGCTGAAGTAGTATAACGAGAATAAGCTGTCACACCTGAAGCTGGCACATCAAAGCCAGAACCAGGTGTCGGCTTAATTTTCAAATACACTGAATCATGCTTTTTATTAAGGTTTTCATATTCAGTAATTGTATAATTTCCTCTTTCAATAAATCCTCTCAAATCTGCATTTACATCATAACTAATCACAGATCTAAAATCCTTTTCTATACTTAGCTTTTGGGGATCGTGTTTAGGTTTCAAAAATACGCCTGCAATAGCAGTTAAAAAGGTGTCAATTATGCCTTTTTTCTCTAATTTCATCATTGCTTTTTCCTATAAATACAAGAAAAAAACAAAAACGATCTGTTTTATAAAAAATAAATTTACAAAGAACTAGATTAGTCTATCTAATAGTCTATAGCTAAACCAGTTTTATATAAAAATTCCTTTCCTACAAACTGTGGTCGGTGGACAAATCCGGTTGCACCCTTATCATTTGGGAAACCAAGAAAGCACTGTCTAAAATCCTTTGCCTCTACAAATAAATTTGGTGCGGCTTTCATGAAAGAGGCTAATATGGTAATATCAACAATTTCCATCGTTGGCAAAGTCAACCAAACATGAATATTCCGTTCTTTAGGAGCATATACCTTGTCATCCAGGAACCAAGTATTTATGACCTCTAATAGTTCATAAAAAGCTGATTTGCCTAAGAAATCTATATAACCGATAGTAATAATCGTTTCGCAAGAAATAATGTCTTCAATAGC
>JAQBNS010000160.1 GCA_028288405.1 Chitinophagaceae bacterium | reverse complement strand
AAATCCCCAACATCTCCGAAACTTATGTACACCGCATCGGTAGAAGCGGTAGAGCAGGAGCAAAAGGAACCTCCTTTTCTTTTTGCGATGCAGAGGAGAAAGAGTTTTTAAGAGACATCGAAAAACTGATTGGCAAAAAAATACCGGTATTTGAAGATCATCCTTTTCCGATGACTAATGAGAGACCGGAATTAAAAGCACAGACACAACACAGTCTTCGCCCCAAACAATCTAAACCATCCTCTTCTTCCCGCAACAAATCAAAAGGAAGTACGGGCAATAGCAGTCGTCCATCATCTGGTGAAGGACAAGGAAGCTCTGCTCGCCCCGCCTCAAGCAATTCAGGCAACTCATCACGTCCTGCTTCAGGAGGATCCGGTAATTCTTCCAGACCAGCTTCAAAAGGTTCAGGAAACAGTGCCCGACCAAGTTCCAATGCACCAAAGAAAAAATGGCCGGGTGCAGGTCATGATCCAAACGACAATAGAAATTATTAATCAGGAGAAGGCATTTAACATTTCGTTGAATGCCTTTTTTTATACTAGGCTTTGCGCGCGTGCGACATCGATTCGTAGAGCTCTATATAGGCAGCTGCATTTTCTTTCCATGAAAAACGAGCCGCGTATTCTTTCAGCTCCTTTTCAAAAGCGTGAGGATTTTTATAAAAAGTTTCCATCCCTTTAGCAAATACCTCTGCCATGTGTGATGGATCAAAGGAATCCCAATAAAATGATTTATCGTCTCCTATTTCAGGCAAACTGGTATAGCGAGAAGAGAAAACAGGTTTACCGCACAACATCGCTTCAATGACCGGTAATCCGAAGCCTTCATACAATGACGGAATTAAGAAACCTGAACAATGATGGTAGAAATAATTCTTCTCTTCTTCTTCAATGCTTCCCGTCAAGACTACTCTGTCTTCGAGGCCATGCTCGGCTATCGCTTCCATGATTTCTCGGGCATAGGCATGATCATCATTACCAGCTATCACCAAAGAGTAATCTCGCAACTCCGGTCTGCTCATCATTTCCACCAACACTAAAAAGTTTTTCTTGGGCCTTACCACTCCTATTGAAAATAAAAAATCTCCCGAAGGGATCCAGGACGGTTGCCTCATATTTTTTTTATCAGGAGTTTTAACGCCATTGTATATCACACTGGTCGGCTTACCTTTTAAGTCAACAAACTTCAACGCTTCTTCTTTCGCAAAATGTGAAATGAATGTGACATGCTCTGCCCTGTTTATCTTCTTTTGCATACTAGCCAAACGCTTACTCGCTTTCTCCTTAGACTTTTCATACATAAAATTGAGATCGTGTATGGTCAGCAAATAAGGAATACCGGCAGGAGGCATATAGCCAGAATCTTGATGGATAGCGTGCCACAAAGCATACTTCTGATTCAATCCAGGAAACCAACGTTTGATTGGAGATAGTTTTACGTAGTGAACATTTGCTTCTTCAAATTCGCCTACAAAATTTCCCGGCACTAAAAAATGGAGCGATAAATTAGTAGGACGTGTAGCATTAGAAAGTTCATGACCAAAGTTTAAAGACACTTGTCCCAGACCCGAGTTCAGATCTTTGAGTTTTCCCAAGTCAACCAATACTTTCTTCAATGTGCTAAAAATTAAATGAAATTACTGAGCACGAGTCCATACATCCGTTCTCCCTATCAATGAAATGCCAATATAACCTCTTACATGCAAAGTTGTACCATTATCTTTTAAACTAAGGTTGCAAGAGTATGTCTTCCCTTCTTCAGGGTCGTAAATATGTCCGTCTTCCCATTCATTATTTCCCGCATACTTGAAAGCTGTCAGCAGCATCATGCCCATAAGAGGTTGATTTCTTTTAGAGGCATCCGGATTATTACTGTCTACTTTAGGTTTACCATCTTTAAGCGGTTCTATCATCCAGCTGATCGTTCCGTAATACCGGTCATTTTTCTTAACGATCTTGATCTTAGCTTTTTTGTTACCGGTGAGCCATTCACCGATAATTTGTTCTTCAGAGGAATGAATAAAAGAAAATGAAGTAACAAATACAGCTCCTAAAAGAAGTAGTAATCCTAACGTCAACTTTTTCATACAACGAGCAGGTTGGTTGATGAAATGAATATAATAAAAAAGCACAGCAAGAAAAAATCCTGCTGTGCTAATCCTATTTGCTTGTTAAGACGATTATTTTTTGTCGCCTTGTACTTCTTCGTAATCGACGTCAGTAACGCTGTCCTTATCAGCAGAAGCACCAGCTCCTGATGCATCACCACCTTGCGGTTGTTGAGCATACATTTCCTGAGACGCATTTTGCCATGCCGTATTCAACGCAGCCATTGCGCTGTCGATGGCATTTACATCTTTCGCTTCATAAGCCGCTTTAAGGTCTTTCAAAGGACCTTCGATAGCACCTTTATTCGCGTCGGATAATTTGTCGCCATACTCGCTCAATTGTTTTTCCGTTTGGAAAATCAAAGAGTCAGCCTGGTTGATTTTTTCTACTTTATCACGTTCCGCTTTATCCGCAGATTCGTTAGCTTTCGCTTCGTTTTTCATGCGTTCGATATCTTCCGGAGTTAATCCTGAAGAAGCTTCGATACGGATTTTTTGCTCTTTACCTGTTCCTTTATCTTTTGCAGAAACATTCAAGATACCGTTAGCATCTACGTCGAATGTTACTTCTACTTGAGGAACACCTCTAGGTGCAGGAGGAATACCGTCTAAGTGGAAACGTCCAATGGTACGGTTATCCTTTGCCATCGGTCTTTCACCTTGCAACACGTGGATCTCAACAGACGGTTGATTATCGGATGCAGTAGAGAAACTTTCTGATTTTTTAGAAGGAATGGTTGTGTTTGCTTCGATCAATTTAGTGAACACGCCACCCATTGTTTCGATACCCAAAGCCAATGGAATAACGTCCAACAACAACACATCTTTCACTTCACCGGTCAATACACCGCCTTGGATCGCAGCACCTACAGCTACTACTTCATCCGGGTTAACGCCTTTAGAAGGTTTTTTACCGAAGAATTTTTCTACTTCTTCCTGTACTTTAGGAATACGCGTAGAACCACCTACCAGGATTACTTCGTTGATTTGACTAATATTCAAACCGGCATCTTTCAACGCTTGACGACAAGGCTCCAACGTACGTTGAATCAATGAATCCGCCAATTGTTCGAACTTAGCTCTGCTTAATGTTCTTACCAAGTGTTTCGGAATACCGTTCACTGGCATGATGTATGGCAAGTTGATTTCAGAAGAAGCAGTGCTTGACAATTCAATCTTCGCTTTCTCTGCTGCTTCTTTCAAACGTTGAAGAGCCATTGGATCTTTACGCAAGTCGATGCCTTCATCGTTTTTAAATTCATCTGCTAACCAAGCAATGATTACTTCATCAAAGTCATCACCACCAAGATGTACATCACCATTGGTTGATTTCACTTCGAATACACCATCACCCAACTCTAAGATCGATACGTCAAATGTACCACCACCCAAGTCGAATACAGCAATCACTGCATCTTGATTTTTCTTATCCAGTCCATAAGCCAAAGCTGCTGCTGTAGGCTCGTTGATGATACGCTTCACATCCAAACCAGCAATTTGACCTGCTTCTTTGGTTGCTTGTCTTTCTGCATCATTGAAATAAGCAGGTACAGTAATTACCGCTTCTTTCACTTCATGTCCCAAATAGTCTTCAGCTGTTGTCTTCATTTTTTGAAGGATCATAGCTGAAATTTCCTGAGGGGTATATAAACGATCACCAATACGAACTCTAGGAGTATCGTTACTGCCGCCTTCCACTTT
>JAQBNS010000149.1 GCA_028288405.1 Chitinophagaceae bacterium | reverse complement strand
TTGTTAGTTATAATAACAAAGGCCTTGATTAATTAATAATCAAGGCCTGTTCTACTTTCTATATAATATTAGGTTAAAGTGAACTAACAACTAATAACTAACAACTTGTAATTTTAAACCGCTACATTATTCTCTCTCAACGCATCATTGAGTGACGTCTTCAAATCCGTGCTAGGCTTACGTTTACCGATGATCAAAGCACAAGGCACCTGGAAATCTCCCGCAGGGAATTTTTTAGTAATTGTACCCGGGATAACAACAGAGCGTTCCGGAACATACCCTTTGTATTCGATCGGTTCGGGGCCTGTAACATCGATGATTTTAGAACTGCCTGTCAATACTACGTTTGCACCCAGTACCGCTTCTTTTCCTACTCTCACTCCTTCTACTACAATGCAACGGGAACCTAAGAAAGCACCGTCTTCAATGATGACAGGAGCAGCTTGTACCGGTTCCAATACACCGCCGATACCTACGCCACCGCTTAAGTGTACGTGTTTACCGATTTGTGCACAGCTGCCTACGGTTGCCCATGTATCAACCATGGTTCCTTCGTCTACGTATGCACCGATGTTTACATAAGAAGGCATTAATATAGTGCCTTTAGACAAGTACGCGCCGTAACGTGCTACAGCGTGAGGAACCACGCGTACACCCAGGGCTTCGTAGCCTTTTTTCAAATCCATTTTATCATAGAATTCCAAGGGACCTGAATGCAAGGTTTGCATTTTCTGTATCGGGAAATACAAGATCACTGCTTTCTTGATCCAATCGTTGACGATCCATGTGTTGTCGGGACCTGGTTCAGCTACGCGTTTTTTTCCTTTATCCAAATCTTCAATCACTGCTCTGATAGCTGCCTGAACTTCGGGGGTCTGGATCAAACTTCTGTCTTCCCAAGCCTTTTCAATCAATTCCTTCATTGGTTACAAAAACGTGTTTATGGTATTAATAACTATATTTACACCTATATGACCAGTACCACTATTGTCATTGCTTCGGTACTAAAGCCTGTATACGAGCCACGAATGTACGAAAAAATTGCTATTACCCTAACAAAAAACAGGGCGGCAATTATTCATGTGGTCGGTTATGGTACGGTCGATCAAACGGTGCATTCTTCTTCTGTTCAGGCACATGGTCTTGGGTCCTTTAAACGACTGTCTTTCAAAAGACTATTTGCCTCATGGCAGGTTTTGCGTTTACTTTTCCAATTGAAGCCAACGATAGCCATTGCTTGTACACATGAATTGCTCATTCCTTTTTTGCTGTATAAAATCATTCATCCATCGGTGAAATTAGTCTATGACCTGCAGGAAAATTATTACCTGAACATTTTACACACACAAGCTTTTCCCTCCTTTCTTCGTTGGGCTGTTGCGGCTTGGGTACGATGGAAAGAACGGCTCACACTTCCTTTTTATTCTCAAATCATTGCAGCCGAAAACTGCTACTTACAAGAAATACCTTTCATTCAATCGAAAGCAATCGTAGTGGCTAATAAAGCGGTAGTCGATCCCATCGTTTTGCAGGCACGTAGAAATACAGTATTGAAAGAACGCACTTGTCTGCTGTTTTCAGGAACCATCTCTTCTGAGTACGGAATTTATGAAGCGATTGACCTGGCTGAAAAACTCTACGATGCAGATGCTTCTTTCTATTTGCGCATCGTTGGTTATTGTGCCGATCAAAAGGAACAAAAGAAATTGCAAGACTATATACACGGTAAATCTTTTATAGAAACCTTGCCTTTTGATCAGCCCATGCCACATACTGACATCCTGAAAGCCATAAGCGAAGCGGATTGGGGATTGGTTGCTTACCGTGACAATGTCGCTACCCGAAATAGAATTCCTACCAAATTATACGAATACATCAGCCATCAATTACCGGTATTGTGTACGACGAATCCTGTATGGCAAGAACTGGTAACAACTTATGATGCCGGCTTGTGCATCAATTACAAACAAACACACATTGATCTCCTGATCCGCTTATTGAAGATGCCCGGTTTTTATAGAAGTACGGCGCATCCGGTGGAGTTGACCTGGGAGGTGGAAGAAAAGAAGTTGGAAACTTTATTTCTCTAACTGTCTGGCCCCTAAATCCCTTAAAGGGGACTTTTTTCCGATAGTCTTCGTCTAATTTCTTTAAGAACATCTTCGAAATGTTCTTCTACTTGTCGATTTGTAAATCGAATCAGCTTAAGTCCAAATGACTCTATCTCGTAAGTTCTGCCAATATCATAAAGGGATTTAACTTTCTAGATAAATGATCTTCATCGTATATTAAATCCGGAGACAAGAGAGTTACACGAAAGCAAGTTACAGGAAAGTCCCCTTCAGGGGATTTAGGGGCCAGACGTATTAACCAAAAATTAAGGTTAATCTAAATTTATTTTTAGAATACCCATTATTTTGCTATCTTTATCCATGCTCACCAATACGGAAGAGAATTACATCAAAGCCATTTATCACCTTTCTGTGGACAACAAAACGGTGAGAACAAATGCTATCTCTGAAGTCATGAACACCACGCCTGCTTCGGTGAGTGACATGCTCAAAAAACTTTCCGACAAATCTTATATCCATTACGAAAAATACCAGGGCGTTTCTTTGACGAAAAAAGGTAAAACAGAAGCGCTCCAGGTCGTCCGTAAACACAGGCTATGGGAAGTATTCTTAGTGGAGAAACTACAATTCAACTGGGACGAAGTGCATGAAATTGCCGAACAGCTGGAACACATTCAATCCAAACTCTTAATAGAACGACTCGATAATTTCCTGGATCATCCCACCAGCGATCCTCATGGAGATCCTATACCTAATGCCAAAGGAGAAATGCCGGTGTTGCGTCAGGTGTTATTATCAGAACTAGAGATCACCATCAAAGCGAAAGTGATGGGCATGAAAGAACACAGTCCTGCCTTCCTGCAATACCTGGATAAGCTCGGGATCACCATCGGATCTTCTGTGAAGGTGATGGATCGTGTAGTATTTGATGCCTCAGTGGAATTGAAAGTGAACGATAAAAAAACAATGGTTGTTTCTCATGAAGTAGCTAAAAATATACTGGTCTCTCCTATTGATTAAAAACATGATTTGGTTTCGCGTTGTTGCTCTTGCTCTTACTGTTGCTCTATTCTCCTGTAATCAGGAAAGAAAGGAGTTTCATAACAACGGTAAATTCCGGATCGTGACAACCACCGGTATGCTGGCCGATGGCGTGAAGCTATTGGTAGGCGATCAGGCGGAAGTGATTTCTTTGATGGGTACAGGAGTCGATCCGCATTTGTATAAGGCTACGGCACACGATCTGAGTTTGCTTCAGAATGCCGATCTCATTTTATACAACGGATTGCACCTCGAAGGAAAGATGAGCGAGATCTTTGAAAAACTAAAAAGAAGAAAACATGTACTGGCCATCTCTGATGGATTACCGATAGAAAGATTACGCAAGACGGGTGAAAAAACCTACGATCCACACATCTGGTTTGATGTATCGCTCTGGAAGCAAGGCTGGCTCTATGTAGCGGAAGAATTAGGAAAAGACTCTGTATTAGCGGTAGGCATAGAAAAAAATCGCATGTCGTTCTTTAAGGGACTAGACAGTCTTCATATCTGGGCGATGAAACAATTGCAAACGATTCCCGAATCGTCTCGTATACTCATCACCGCACACGATGCCTTCGGTTATTTCGGCAGGGCTTATCACATTGAAGTATTGGGCTTACAAGGTATTTCTACGGTGTCTGATTTCGGATTGAAAGATATTTCTCAATTGGTCAATCGGATTGTAGACAGTAAAGTAAAAGCGGTATTCATTGAAACGTCTGTTTCTCCGAAAGCCATTGAAGCCGTTGTGGAAGGCTGCAAAGCACAAGGACACAACATTCACATCGGAGGCGCGCTCTATTCGGATGCTATGGGTAAGGAAGGTACACAGGAAGGTACCTACAACGGTATGGTAAGAGCCAATGTCATTAAAATTGTAAACGGACTGAAGTAATCGCATATGATCCAACAAGTCGAACAACCACTGATTGAAATCCATGACCTGACGGTAACGTATCACCGTAAGCCGGTGTTATGGGGTATTGATTTTACTTTACCCAAAGGCATCATTGCCGGCATCATGGGGCCTAACGGTGCCGGTAAGTCTACACTGATCAAAGCGATGATGGGACTGGTTCCCGTGGGCAGTGGTTATGTAAAATTATTCGGTGAAGATTTGAAAGAGGTCAGAGCGAAAGTCAGTTATGTTCCGCAAAAAGAATCCGTGGACTGGGACTTCCCTGCCTCGGCACTGGATGTAGTTTTGATGGGTCGTTACGGAAAATTGAAATGGTTCCAGCGCCCGCGTAAAGCCGATCGTGATGTAGCGATGGACTGTTTGAAAAAAGTAGGCATGGAAGCTTTTGCCAATCGCCAAATTTCTCAACTCTCCGGCGGACAACAACAACGTGTATTCATCGCACGCTCTCTGGCACAAGATGCCGATCTGTATTTGATGGACGAACCCTTTGCCGGTGTAGACATTGCCACAGAAACAGCCATTGTGGAATTATTAAAAGAAATGACGAGTGAAGGAAAAACAGTTGTCGTCGTGCACCATGATTTACAATCGGCGGAAAACTATTTCGATTGGCTCGTACTCATGAACCTGCGACTAGTCGCCAGCGGGCCGATCAAGGAGGTGATGACGAAAGAGTTGTTGCAGGAAACGTATGGCGGAAAGTTGAATATCCTGACTACGGTTACGGATTTATTGAATAAGCAGGATTTCCCTATTCGGGAGAAATAGTTGTTAGTTGTTAGTTGTTAGTTAAATAAAAAAGAAATGATTTATACTACATATATGCATGATAGAAATAATTTAAAAGTTGCAAAGACTAGTTTAAGCAAACTAACAACTAACAACTAACAACTTAATCCTATGTTTAACTACTCCATCCTATTCAACCCAAACGTCATGTATGTAGTTCTCGGCTGCCTGCTCATGTCCGTGAGTGCGTCGACGGTGGGTACGTTTACGTTTTTGCGGAAGAAGTCACTCATTGGTGATGCGGTGGCACATGCGATCTTGCCGGGGATTTGTTTGGCTTTTATCTTGAACGGTACAAAGAATCCTTTGTACTTAATACCCGGTGCTTTCTTAACAGGTTGGTTATCGATCTTATTAGTAGATGCCATTACGCATCACAGCAAGATCAAGCAAGATGCGGCAATCAGTATTGTGTTATCGGTATTCTTCGGAACGGGTATCTGGTTGTTGACCGTCATTCAACACAGCGGCATGGACAATCAATCGGGTCTCGATGCTTTCTTATTCGGTAAAGCAGCGGCACTGACTTCTTTTGATGTATGGGTATTTGGCATTGTCGCCTTGTTATTGATCGCAGCGATCTGGGCTTTCTATAAGGAATTCCAATTGCTGAGTTTTGATAAAGACTTTGCACAAAGCATCGGTTATAAAACACAATTATTAGAATTACTCTTAAGCGGATTAACGGTGCTCGCCATCGTGACCGGTATACAAGCGGTAGGTGTAGTCCTGATGGCTTCTTTACTCATTGCGCCGGCCGCCACCGCTCGTTTCTGGACAGATAAATTGCATGTGATGATTTTCATTGCGATTCTGATCAGTTCTGTTTCTGCCATCATTGGTGCTTCTGTTTCTTACATTGCACCGTCCATGCCTACCGGACCCTGGATCGTAATGGTCTTGTCGTTGTGTGCAGTATTGACCTTTATTTTTGCTCCTCATAAAGGCATCGTTGTAAAATGGTTGAAGCAAAGACGCAACCAACAACAGATGCTGGAAGAAAACATCTTAAAGACGTTCTATTACCTCACACAAACTACTCCCGATTCGGACAAAGCGTATTTCAAATTGACAGACATTCAAAAGCAACGCTCACTGCGCGAATCGGAATTGAATAAAGGAATAGAAGCGCTCATCAGCGAAGGCTACATAGAAAAACAAAACGATCAATATTATACGCTCACGAAAGAAGGATTGCACCAAGGTAAGCGTGTCGCTCACTTGCACCGTCTGTGGGAGTTGTACTTAACAGAATACTTACGCATCGCTCCCGATCACGTGCACGATGATGCGGAAACGATTGAACACGTGTTGACGCCGGAGTTACAAGAAAGGTTGGAGATTATACTCGGAAACCCTGAGATAAAACCTGAGGTGAAATAGTTGTTAGTTGTTAGTTGTTAGTTGTTAGTTAAATAAAAAAAGAAATGATTTATACTATATATATCCATTGTAAAAATAATTCAAAAGTTGTAAGAACGAGTTTAAGCGAACTAACAACTAACAACTAACAACTATCCCATGGACGCCTTTTGGATCATACTTACCGGAATACTCGTCGTTGCTTCGTCATCGATTTTGGGCTGCTTCCTTGTGCTTCGCAAAATGACCATGGTCGGAGATGCCATATCCCATGCGGTATTGCCAGGGATTGTGTTAGCCTATTTATTTTCAGGAGAACGTAATTCTGTGTTGATGATCATCGGTGCGGCAGGAATTGGTTTGCTGACTACCTTTTTAATTGAGTTCTTTCATAAGAAAGGGAATGTGCAGGAAGATGCTTCGATTGGTATAACCTTTACTTCTTTCTTTGCCTTGGGTGTGATTTTGATTTCTTATTTCGCGGAGAACGTGGACCTGGATCAGGATTGTGTGTTGTACGGTGAGATTGCTTATGTGTCTTTAGATCCCTTGTTGATCGGCAATATCGAATACGGACCGAAAGCGATCTGGTTATTGTCTTTCGTTTTCCTGATGGTTTTGGCGGTGATCATTCCGGGTTATAGAAGTTTGTCACTTACCACCTTTGATCCCAACTATGCGCAGGCGATTGGTATTTCCGTCACGCTTTGGCACTATGTATTGATGTCTTTGGTTTCTTTAACGACAGTGGCTTCTTTTGAATCCGTAGGCGCTATTTTGGTGGTGGCTTTTTTGACCGTCCCTGCGGCTACTGCGTATTTATTGACGGAAAAATTAAAAAACATGATATTATTGAGTATCTTATTTGGCGTATTGGCAAGCGTGTTAGGATACTTTCTGGCGGACTACAGTAACGGGTCTATTGCCGGGGCGATGGCTACGGCTTCGGGGATTTTGTTTGGAATTGTTTTCCTTGGAAAGCGGTTGTATAACAGATACCACAGGTTAACCGCAGTTTCACAAAACTAGAAACTGTCTGGCACCTGAATCCTCCAAAGGGGACTTGTCAGTCATGAGTATGAAGCAAGAGCAACAACTCATTTCTTGCTGTCTAACCCCTAAATCCCCTAAAGGGGACTTTAGTTTGAGACTTAATGAATATCCTTTTAGGATACTAACAAATAAAAAAAGTAAAAGAGTTACACGACTGTCATTACTGGGAAGTCCCCTTTATGGGATTTAGGGGCTAGACAGACAGCTAAAAACATTCACATGAAAATAACAAACAAACTCTCCTCTCTCCTCCTTCTCCTCCTGCTCAACACTGTTGCTGTTGCTCAAGTTGATGCCACCTTAAAAATCAAATGGCAAAAATACGACGATGCCGTAAAGGAAGCGGCGAAGAAAAAGAAACTCATCGTCATTGATGTATACACCGACTGGTGCGGCTGGTGTAAGGTGATGGATAAATCTACGTTCACTGATCCGGATGTGATCAAGTATGGTTCTAAGAAGTATGTGTTCGTGAAGCTGAATGCGGAAGGCAAAGAAACGATCAATTATAAAAACATTCCTTTGACGGAAAGAGAATTTGCCACGAAGATTTTGGGCGTGTCTTCTTTTCCTACTACAGTATACTTAGATAGTAAAGAAGAAATACTGAGCGCTGTACCGGGTTACCTGGAAGCGAAGAAATTCAAAATGGTGTTGACCTATTTTGCAGAGGGCCATTATAAAACCACTCAATGGCCGGAGTTTGAAAAGAATTACCATGAGTAAACTGATTTCACAGGATACTATTGTAGCCATCGCTACACCTCAGGGACAGGGCGCCATTGGCGTGATCCGTTTGTCGGGGGACAATACCTTTACGATCTTAAAAGAAATTGCTCCTTCCAAAAACTGGAATGAGCTGACTTCTCATACGATTCACCTGGCACATATTAAGCGTGATGGGGTGTTGTTGGATGAGGCTTTGATTGCTTTGTTTAAAAATCCTCGTTCGTATACGGGTGAAGATGTGGCGGAGATCTCTTGTCACGGTTCTCCGTTTATCCTGCAACAGGTTGTTCAACTGATTTTAGAAAAAGGCGCTCGCCTCGCCAAAGCCGGAGAGTTTACCCAACGTGCTTTCTTGCGCGGCCGCATGGATTTGGCGCAGGCAGAAGCGGTAGCGGATTTGATTGCTTCGGAAACGGAAGCAGCACATCGTATTGCGATGCATCAGATGCGTGGTGGTTTCTCGAATGAGATCAAAGAACTGCGTGTACAGCTGATCAATTTTGCTTCGCTCATTGAATTGGAACTGGATTTCAGTGAAGAAGATGTGGAGTTTGCCAACCGTGATCAATTGCGTGCACTGATCAACAGCATTCGTTTGACGATTGAACAACTCATCAAATCCTTTGACCTGGGACATGTGATCAAGAATGGTGTACCGACGGTGATTGTAGGCAAGCCCAATGCCGGCAAGTCTACCCTGCTCAACAAATTACTGCACGAAGAAAAAGCAATTGTATCAGAGATACCTGGTACCACACGAGACCTTATAGAAGATGAAATGACTTTGGATGGCATTGCTTTCCGTTTCATTGATACAGCCGGTCTCCGTGAGACCGTAGACAAAGTAGAAGCCATCGGTGTGCAGCGTACACGCGACAAGATGAAGCAGGCTTCGCTGATCATTTATTTGTTTGACGTGACAACGACGAGAGAAAAAGAATTGATCGCTGACCTGGAAGAACTGAAAGGTTTGGATACACCCTATCTCGTAGTCGGCAACAAAGCAGATACCACAGAGAAGCATGCAGATAAATTCAAAAACTTCAACGGTATTCTCTTCATCTCTGCCAAAAAGGAGTTGGGATTGGAAGACCTGAAGAGTCGTTTGCTCCAGATGGTGAATTACGAGCAATTAGGTTCTAACCAAACGCTGGTCACCAACGCGCGTCACTATGAATGCTTGGTGAATACACGCACTGCGCTGGCTGGTGCATCCAAAGGCATGGACGAACAAATTTCCGGCGACTTACTGGCTCAGGACATTCGTCAGGCTTTGTTTCATTTGGGTTCGATTACGGGTGAAGTGTCGGCGGAGGATTTGTTGGGGAATATTTTTAGTAAGTTTTGTATTGGGAAATAATTTAGTTTCTCTTTGTTTCCATCTGGTTGCTCTTCAATTTATTACATAAATAAATACCCTCTTCTTTGTTGTCGATCTGTTCTTTTTAGACTAACATTGGTGGCTATTTGTTGCCAACTCACAGAATTTGTTGTCATCAGATTCGAAATGTGAACATAGTTCATACTTCGCTACAACCTGCTGTTAATAGCTACATATAGCAACTTACAAGGGACAATAATCACAGATCACACATTAACTAACATGAGCATCAAACTACGTAAACGGAAGAGAGGTAATAAAACTCGTTTCATCTTAGATTACTATGAAAAGGGTATTCGTAAGACTGTTCATTTGTCTTACTATCTAGTTTCACCCGAATCAGGTAAACTGACAACTCTTGATAAAGACTTTAACAAGGAACAAGAACGGTTGGCGAATCTTGTATACAATAAGAAACTCACTGAATATCAGAATCAGGAATACGGTATAAACGATCTATCAAGACGTAAATCTTCCTTCCTGGTTTATTTTAGAACTCTTACTAGAAAGCGTATTAATAGCGATGGTAATTATGGAAACTGGGATTCTGCATTAAAACATTTGGATAAGTATACAAACAATCGAGATGTAGCTTTTGAACAGATTGATAAGCGATGGCTCGAAGGATTCAAACAGTATCTACTCGATTATAAATCCGGTTCCGGTAAATCATTATCGCCAAACACTATTCACTCCTATTACAATAAGGTTTGGGCAGCTCTGAATGAAGCTGTAAGAGACGAAATCATTATTAAGAATCCTGCAACGCAAACTGAAAGATTTAAGCCTGGAGATCCCTTTAGAGAGTTTCTGACAAAGGCAGAAGTTAATAAGCTCGTGCATACTGAATGTGAAATGCCATCGCTGAAAAGAGCATTTATATTTAGTGTGTTAACTGGTTTGAGATATTCGGATATCGCAAATCTTCGATGGGAGAATGTATTTCATTCCGAAGATAACGGAACATTTCACATTCGGTTTCAGCAACAGAAAACCAAACAAAGAGAGTTATTACCGATCACAGATCAAGCTCTCAAACTACTAGGAGTCAAAAATGAGAAAATTGAAGACAGTCCAATATTTGCAGGCATGAAATATTCAGCGTGGACAAATTTGAAGTTGAGCCAATGGGTTATGCAAGCCGGTATTACAAAAAAAATCACATTTCATTGTGCGAGACATACTCATGCAGTTTTGCAATTAGAAGGAGGAACAGATTTTTATACCTTAAGCAAATTACTTGGTCACAAGGAAATCAGAACTACGCAAATCTATGCAAAGGTTGTTGATCACAAGAAACTAGAGGCCGTTAACCGTATTCAATTGGATTTATGAATTTAACTTTCCCAAACAAAGATCTTCTCAATCGAGTTATGAATATTCATACTCAACCCAATGCGTCCTCTAATTCTATGGAGATTACTGCATTCATAAATATATTGAAGATAGGATCAGGAGACTTATATATTGAAGAGTCAGGTACAATATATTATGCATGCAGATATATCAAGGATTTTTGTATCAGCAAAGAGATAGAACTACGATATTCAAAGGATAAAGATTTCCGAATGATTCAAGGATTAGCTGAATTATATGAACTCTCCAAGGAATTATATTTTACTTCTTCAAAGCAGAGTGATCTTTCAAAGTGGTTTCATCTACCTAAAAGTCTCATTCAGCGTGTGACAATAGATCTTACTATAGATGGTAAGAAATGGCTTCCTAGCTTATACCCTTCTATAACGATCAATGGATCTGAAGCGGTTAAACTGCTTCAAATTGCCCTCTCTGATTTGTTTGCAAAGCAACCATATGAAGATTGGAATTTCTCTTCATTTGCTTTATTAGAATATTATGACATTATCAATTTCAAACATATAGATATTAATAAACTCGATGATGGTGCCAGTGTTAAGGATATTCTATTCAATCCAATTAGATCATTCACCAAACAACTTTATACTTTGTTTAAGGAAATACATCCTGATAGCTCATCTACTCTCATAGTAAAAACAATATTGAATCTATATAAACATTTCAATATACCCCTTCCTATTCCATCTAGAGCAATACCAAACAGTGGTAACACTATAATCGATCAAGATATGATGTCAGAAATGGAAGAAGAACTGATCAGAATGATTAGGGATTGGGTAACTAATAGCATATAATTTCATTTCGCAATTCATTTACGAAACGGAATTATCTTCATTTATTTTCGTCAATGAATTTCTCTTTGTTATCTACAATTTTGCCTTCATAAAAGAAGCACATGCTTCATATACAAAAGGATATGGATAACACTTTAAACGAACGACTAGAACGCATTGAAGCGTCGGTCCGCTCCCTACTAGTTGGGCACAAGCAAGTACTTAACATTCAAGAGGCTTCAGAATATTTAGGGATATCTACAAGCCATCTTTACAAACACACGAGTAATAACAACATCCCATTTTTTAGACCACAAGGAAAACGAATCTATTTCAAACGTTCAGAATTGGATGAATGGCTGCTAAGAAATCGTAATAGCTCTAATTTTGAATTAGAACTGAAAGTAATCAATCAGATACCTAATAAAGGTAAACTACTTCAATTATAATTTATGTTGAAAAGAACATTTGGAGAAGGCGTGTATAATTCACTCCCTCTCCTACTAAAGGAATGCGTGAGCACATTACAGACCCAGGAAGAGAAAGATATGTTCTTATTAGGGGTAATCGTAGCATTAAGCAGCACTATGCCCAATGCTTACACCATTCATAGAGATCATGTGATATATCCTATGCTTTATGGATTCGTAATAGCTCCACCTGCAAGTAATAAGGGAGTTGTCCGTTATGCAGAACAACTGGTGCGTAAAGTACATAGGGGATTAAAATCCCAAGGAAAAGGATTAATTATTGGTGGCAACTCGAGCGCTGCAGGTATGGCAAGAGTATTAAAAGTTAATAATGGCCGTATCTTAATATTAGAAACAGAATCAGATGTCATTTCAAATGTATTTAAACAAGATTGGGGAAGTGATTTATCCATGCTTTTGCGTAAAGCTTTTCATCACGAATCAATCCAAATTGAAAGAAAAAAAGAGGAGGAATCTTTTGCAATTGATCGGCCACAAATCGCTATGATGCTTACTGGGACACCTAACCAATTACCGATGCTAATGAGATCGGTAGAAGATGGATTACTAAGTAGATTCACTTTCTATATAATTGAAGAAGGAATAGATATTGAGTGGCAAGATACAGATGAAGACAAAAGTTCTCCTAATATAAATCCTCGAGAAGTATTTGAGAATGCAAGCACATTATATTTTGAATATTGGTCAAAACATCTTCAACAGAACTTTGTCTTTATAAGAACTCCAGAACAAAAAGAAAGCTTCAATGCAATGTTTAAGCCTATGTTTGATCGAGCTAAAGGATATAAAGATAGTCATATAGAAAGTCTAGTTAAGAGGCACTTGGTGATGGCAAAAAGGATTACTATGGTATTATCAATGCTCCGTTACATGGAATCGAATTTCATGGAACAAATACAAGATGAAATAATACTGCCTTTTGATAACATCGATGTCGAAGTCGCTCTTAAAATTACAGAAGTCTGCTATCAACATGCAGAACAAGTGTATGATATGTTATGCAGTACTAGAACGAATGACACATTTGACAATATTGGAATTTGGGAAAAAGCACTCAAAGTGTATGATTGTATTCCAATAGGAAAAACAGTTACTAGAGAACAAATTATCGAATCAGTACGGAATAAGTTTGGTAAGCAAAAGGGATTTGGAATACGTTCTATAGATGGTAGACTCCGTTTATTAAAGAAGCAAGGGATGTTTGACAATAGTTATCCCGAAGGAATTTACTTTATTTGTGAAAAGCAATCACAAAATGAAGCTACTGATCCAAGTCCTGAAGTAGTCTAAGAGTTCCTGATTATTTGCAAATTGCAAATTGCAATTCGCTCATAAACATTTAAATCTTCTTATCAATTAATACAGTAACAATTAGGTATAGCTATTAGGGATTAATAACGATTCTTACTAACTACCTAATTTTTTTTTCATTAATAAACTTCCATTATTTACATTTCTTGCAGGCATTGCAATCTGCAAAATGCAAAGACAATGGTGACATAGTGCTATAATTATACTGTGGGTGTATGATTAATGACGCTTCAACACTCTGGAATGGCGATTAGGGACACCTTATATTTCTCACTCACTCATGCTTTAGAGCTCTTATTTATTTCTAGAGGGAACTTAAGGTTACCCGTACCGAATTTTCGGGAAGGGTAATATAAAGAACCTTGCCTAATTTTGGGCAAGGCTCAATCCAAATAGGAAGCAAATTAAAATAAATCCGGTCTTTGATTTCTATACTCCTGCATTTTCTCCCACACTTCTTCTTCTGTCTTTTCATTACTAGGATTCAATAGGATTTCACGCACAAACTTTTCCATCTCATTAAATTTAGATGGAATAAGTTCGGACTTTAATTTCTCCTTTGTAGGTATTATATAAGCTTCTACAGTCTTATTCTTAGGAGGATCCAATTGTGGTTTTTGCCCCAAGTTAGAATTTATGAAAGAGTCCATAATCTCTGATTGACTGAAGTTCTTGCTTTCTAAAGACCTTACAAGCATACTTCCTATAAAGTCCTGTTTCTCTTCTTCTGTTTTAATGTTGTTCAACTCAAGAATTCGTCTTTGTAGAGGTAATTTCAATCTATCAAATAATATGTATTCAGGCTTCCAAGTTCTTGCAAGCCTATCTTCTTTCTTAATCTGTCCAACAGCTTTCACTATTCCATATATGACTCGAATAGCGATCAAGCCAATTACTATAAT
>JAQBNS010000147.1 GCA_028288405.1 Chitinophagaceae bacterium | reverse complement strand
TTGTTAGTTGTTAGTTGTTAGTTGTTAGTTGTTAGTTGTTAGTTGTTAGTTGTTAGTTGTTAGTTTATTAAAATAAAAATTAAGAACTGGTAAAATAAAACAGGATAGTGTTCGTCTTAAGGATATAACCTTAAAATAAAACGATGTTACTATTCATTTCTATTGTTCTTTCCATGCTTTTGGTGCTGAGAGCATTGAATATATTTCAAAACAGACTTAAACCAGTACCTCAAAGATCTCATGCCTTGCGTAGAACCGGAGATGTTGAAGACATCGGCTACGAAAAAGTGGATTAGTGTTTATCAAAAATCTATTCAAAAAAAGGGTTAAGTTTTTCTACAAACTTAACCCTTTTTATCTAACCACTAACATCTAACATCTAACGACTATTATATAAATCCGGGAAACGATCCGGAAACGTTTCATGCATCATTTTGTAAACCGATTCTATAATATCTTCCGGATTGGATTTAGAAAAATAATCTCCATCGGTAGAATAAGCCGTGCGATGATCCTCTGCGGAGATGCAGCGAGGAGCAGTATCCAGCCATTGATAGGCATCTTGCTCATCCAATACTTTTTGCATCATGTAGGCAGAGGCTCCACCGGATACATCTTCATCTGCAAAAATTACTCGGTTGGTTTTCTTAATGCTTTCTACAATCAAATGGTAACGATCAAAAGGCAAGAGCGTTTGTACATCTACCACTTCACAGCTGATTCCTAATACTTGTAATTCTTCTGCCGCTTCCAATACAATTCTGCACATAGAACCATAGGTCACAATGGTCACATCCGTTCCCTGACGAATTGTTTCAGGTACACCCAACGGAATGGTATATTCTGCTAAGTTCGCAGGCAAACGTTCCTTCAAACGATAAGCATTCAGTGATTCGATGATCAAGGCAGGGTCATCCGATTTAAGCATGGTATTATACATTCCGGCAGCCTGAGTCAAGTCGCGCGGAACCAATACATACATCCCTCTTATAGCACCTAAAATCATGCTCATCGGAGAACCCGCGTGGAACATACCTTCCAGACGATGTCCCCGAGTACGTACAATCAACGGCGCTTTTTGTCCACCGGCTGTGCGGTATTGCAATGTGGCAACATCATCAGACAATGTCTGAATACAAAACAGCAGGTAATCTAAATATTGCACTTCAGCGATCGGTCTCAATCCGCGCATCGCCAAACCTAAGGCTTGTCCGATGATGGTTGTTTCCCGAATACCGGTATCTACAATACGATTGGTTCCGAATTTTTCCTGAAGTCCGGCAAAGCCCTGATTCACGTCTCCAATTTGTCCGACATCTTCGCCGAAAGCAACGATGCGCGGGTCTTTGCGAAACAGTGCTTCAAAATTATGTTGTACGACTTCCCTTCCGTCTACCATTGGACTGTCGTCGTTGTATACCGGAGGGACGAATGGCACATTCAGTGCAGACTCTACCGATTGGCTGTATAAATGAGAATTATAACGTGTCGCATTTTCAGAGGCAGTACGTTTCACCCATTGTTGAAGTGCGGCTTTAGAAGCTAAGTTTTCATCGTAGACAAGTCTCAATGCTTTCTTCACTGCTTTGATCGCATCGGTACGGTAGGGATTTAAGGTCTTCTTCAGTTGATTGTAAATGCCGGTAATCACGTCCCTATTTCTACTCTCCTGAGCGATGGCATTCAAGCCTTGCAAAGCCAGTTCAAAATCATCTTTCATGGATGCGGTGTAAGCGTCCCAGGCGCGCTGACGAGCCTGACGTACTTTCTCTGTAGCTTCCTTCTCTATATGATTCAGGTCTTCTTCCGAAGCAATTCCATTCGATAAAATCCACTCTTTGAATTTACGATTACAATCGTAAGCTTCCTCCCAAGCCAATCGATCATGAGGCTTATAGCGTTCGTGTGAACCAGAAGTGGAATGTCCAAAAGGCTGTGTGATTTCATGCACGTGCATCAACACGGGTATATGTTCTTCTCTGCACAATCTGGCGCCTTCGCGGTAAGCATAACAAAGCTCTTCGTAGTCCCAACCTTTGGCTTTGAAGATTTCTATGCCTCGCTCTTCCGGCTCCCTACGGAAGCCTTCAAACAATTTAGAGATATCCAGTTTGGTGGTTTGAAATTCTTGTGTAACCGAGATGGCATAGGCATCATCCCAGATAGAAACCAGCATTGGAATTTGTAAAACTCCTGCTGCATTGATGGCTTCAAAAAAGATTCCTTCTGCCGTAGCGCCGTTACCGATGGTACCGAACGCGACTTCGTTTCCATGAACAGAAAATTTGTCTAAATACGCCAGTTCGGGATTGTTTCTATAAAGCTTGGAAGCATAAGCCAAGCCGACCAAACGCGCCATCTGGGCTCCTGTTGGAGAAATGTCCGGAGTAGAGTTTTTGATCTTCGTCAAATCTTTGAAGAGTCCGTTCTCATCCAGACTTCTTGTGGCATAATGCCCGATCATCATACGCCCGCCGGAGTGCGGATCCGCCTCCACGTCGGCATGCGCATAGAGTTGAGCGAAATACTGTTCGATTGTCAATTCGCCGGTAGCCATGACAAACGTTTGATCTCTATAATAACCAGCTCTGAAATCACCGGCTCTGAAATATTTAGCCATAGCGATCTGAGCCAGTTCTTTTCCTGTACCGAAAATACCAAACTTCGCTTTGCCCATGTATACTTCCTTACGGGCAAGGATGCTGGCCTGACGACTTTCACACGCGACGCGGTAGTCTGTCAATATTTCTTCTTTGGTCAAAGACAGTTCTCCTGTATCTGAAGGGTTTCCCACAATGTTCCTCCTCTATTTTCGTTGAACTTTAGGTAGCAAAATAATGTATATTATACGCCTATTCAAAATGTTTGATCATTAATAGCATGATTCTTGTATTCGACCATCGTAAATTTTATATTTAAGCTCTAATAGTGACAAAAAACAAAAATCACATGAAAAAATTATCTATCTTTTTATCGATCAGCTTATTGAGCTTTTCAAGTTTCGCGCAAAAAGCCGAAGACTTTCAATTTAGCAGCGACAAATATGACTTTGGTGCCTTAGTAGAAGGAGATGCAGCCAGTCATGCTTTTGAATTTAAGAACATCGGCAAAGACACTATCACCCTGGAAGCAAGCGATGTACGTGCATCTTGCGGATGTACCACTCCAGATTGGACTAAGACTCCAATCTTACCCGGTCAAACAGGTACCATCAAAGCATTATACAACACACAAGGCCGTCCGGGAGCTTTCACTAAAACAGTGACCGTGATGAACAAAGGCAATGTCATGAAAGTCGTACAAATTAAAGGAGTTGTATTTCCGAAAGAGGCTCCGGATACGTCTAAAGTAGATGCCGCTACCAAAGAGAAAAACGCCAAAATGGTCATCGACAAGTCGGCTCACCTGACTATTGATGGTAAACCAGAACACCAATACGGTAAAATCGAGCGTAATCAAAAAATCGCTTACGACTTCAAAGTAAAAAACACCGGTAAATCTACGCTTGAAGTTTTAAGAGGTCAGTCTGGTTGCAACTGCTTATTTTACAAACTATATGATAAAAAAGGTGGTACAGCCATTGAGAAACTAGAGCCAGGCAAAACAGCTGTTTTGGAAGTGACTTACGGTCCTTTCAATGACGGAGACAATACAGACAAGTTGATTTTGGTAACTAATGATGCCGCTAATCCTTATACAACTTTGACACTTTCTGCTAACGTGGTAGAATCACTTCAGCAAAAATCACCTTTGATCGAAGAGAAAAGTAATGTGCCTTTCGGCAAATAATCATTCGCTTTAAAAACTTTATTGAAAAGCCATCGTTTGAATGAACGATGGCTTTTTTATTGAACCGCATATGAAAATTGGAATACCTAAAGAAATCAAACAAGGAGAATACCGTGTGTCGACTACTCCTGGTGGTGTAAAAGAATTGTCTCAATTGGGACATCAGGTACAAGTGGAAAAGAATGCCGGTGCGGGATCTGGCTTTACAGACGAAGACTACAGGAAAGCAGGCGCTTCCATCGCAGATACAGCCGAAGAAGTATACGCTAACACTATCTTAATTGTAAAAGTAAAAGAACCCTTAGCAACGGAATACGCTTTGCTAAAAGAACATCATATTTTATTCACCTATCTACATCTTGCGTCTTCTTTGCCACTTACACAAGCACTCATGAAAAGTGGTGCAACCTGTATCGCTTACGAAACGGTAGAGAAAAGCGATCGGTCTTTGCCTTTACTGGCACCTATGTCAGAAGTGGCAGGACGGATGGCGACACAACAAGGTGCCTGGTTTTTGGAAAAACAAAACGGAGGTAAGGGTGTATTGTTAGGAGGTGTACCGGGTATTCCAGCCGCTAAAGTCGTGGTATTGGGCGGAGGAACAGTAGGCACGCAAGCTGCACGCATTGCAGCCGGTATGGGAGCCAATGTTTCGATATTGGATGTTAATTTCAGCAGACTCCGTTACTTGGATGAAGTAATGCCAAAGAACGTTCAAACTATCGTTTCCAATCAGGCTCATATCGAACAAGCTTTACTGAACGCAGATCTGATCATCGGAGCAGTGCTTTTACCAGGCGATAAGGCACCGGTAATTGTATCGGCAGAACAAATTAAAACATTAGCGCCGGGTACCGTAGTGGTAGATGTAGCCATTGATCAAGGCGGTTGCATTGAAACAACACGCGCTACAAGTCATAAAGATCCGGTATACGAAGTCAATGGGGTCTTACACTATTGTGTACCCAATATGCCCGGAGCAGTGCCTCGCACTTCTACTATGGCACTTTCAGCCACTACCCTTCCTTACATCAAACAAATCGCTGACAAAGGCTGGGAAGAGGCGACAAGAGCAAATCCGGAATTGGCAAAGGGATTGAATGTGGTGAAAGGGAAAGTAGTGTATGAGGCGGTTGCGAAGGCGTTTAATTTGTGAAGAGTGAATAGTGAAGGAAAAACCACTCACTCTTCACTCTTCACTAATATTATAAAACGGAATATCCCCCAGCGGTTTATAAGATAACACTCCTTCGTTGTCCATAAACTCAAACGCAAAATGTTTCAAACCGTTTGTCAAGACAAGAAACTGCGCTTTTAAATCGTGGTTGTATACCGACGCCTGAAGAATAGCTTTTTTATTTAAGGTCACTTCAAAGGATTTGCACTCTACCACGAGCAAAGGTTTTCCTTCGTTGTTCCAAACCTGGATATCAGTCCTTCCCTTTCTGTAAGCCTTGACAACACTGCGTTCTATACGAAAAAGCCCTGCCGGATAATGACGATGATGAATTAAAAAGTGAATAAAATGTTGCCTAACCCATTCTTCAGGCAACAACTTGATGTATTTTTTACGTATTATGTCAAAAATATACTTACCATCTTCCTGATCAACTATGCGGGATTCATACGGTGGTAAATTAAGAGCTATCATCAGGAGTTAAATTTAATGCGCTGAACATGAAAACCAAAGAAGAAATTGTCAACAATTGGTTACCAAGGTATACAGGAACCCCGTTGGATAAATTTGGAGAATACATCATCCTGGTCAATTTTAGAAATTATGTTGATCTCTTTGCCGAGAAATTCAATGTTCCGGTATTGGGGGAAGATAAGCCTATGCAAACTGCTACACATGGCAATATCACAATTCTAAATTTCGGTATGGGTTCCGCTGTGGCTGCTACAGCAATGGATCTGCTATCGGCCATTAAACCTAAAGCCGCTTTGTTCCTAGGTAAATGCGGAGGATTGAAGAAAACAAAAGTAGGTGATCTCATTTTACCTATTGCTGCTATACGTGGTGAAGGAACAAGCAATGACTATTTGCCTAAGGAAATTCCGGCTCTACCCTCTTTCAGATTGCAACAAGCCGTATCCGCCAGTATCAAAAAACATGAACGAGATTACTGGACAGGTACTGTCTATACGACCAACAGAAGAGTTTGGGAACACGATGATAAATTCAAAGAATACCTGCGCAACATCAAGACCATGGCTATTGATATGGAGACAGCGACGATATTTGTCGTAGGGTTTGCCAACAGCATTCCGCATGGTGCCTTATTACTCGTATCCGACAACCCGATGGAACCGGATGGTGTGAAAACTGCGGCAAGCGATTCCAAGGTCACTCAGTTCTTTGTAGCACAACACTTGAGTATTGGTATTGATTCTTTGTTAGAACTCGCCAAATCAGGTGAATCGGTGAAGCATATGTTATTTGAATAAAATAGTGGTTAGTCGTTAGTCGTTAGAAAGTCAGATTAAAAATCTGACTTTTTTTTATTTAGATATAGCTTTCTTAAAATATAAACCATACTTCTTCGTCTATCTTTCTACAGTCAATTAAGTAGTCAATGATTTTAGTTAAAAATACTAACAACTAACCACTAACGACTATTTCAATGAAAAAATTCAAAAAAATTATGATCATCACTCTTTCCATTATAGGCATCTTAGTATTGGGTGTTTTTTTATTCATGCAACAAGCCGTGTTTGGAACAGATCCTTCGGGCAAGCGATTAGAACGCATTAAACAATCGCCTAACTACAAAGACGGAGCTTTTCAAAATCTTAATCCTACACAGGTATCGAAAGAAGGTGTCTCAATGATGAAAATGATGGGCGATTTCCTTAACAAGCCAAAGACAACTGAACCAGAAGAACCTCTTCCTTCTATACAAACCGATCTACAAACTGTCTCAGATGAAAAACCAAGCCTTGTTTGGTTTGGGCATTCCTCTTACCTGATTAAATCAAAAGGTAAAACGGTATTGGTTGATCCTGTTTTCAGCGGGCATTCATCCCCTGTTTCTTTCTTTGCTAAAGCATTCAAAGGCACAAATGTATACGGAGCCAAAGATATGCCTGCTATAGACGTGCTGGTTATCACACACGATCATTACGATCATTTGGATTACGAAACGATCCTTGCGATTCAGTCCAATGTCAAGAAAATATATACTTCACTTGGCGTTGGTGCTCACTTGGAACGATGGGGCGTTCCGGCGGATAAGATTGTAGAATTTGACTGGTGGCAAAATGAAAAAATTGCAGATTCAATAGAATTGACGGCTGTACCCGCACGCCATTTTTCAGGAAGAAGTTTTGCACGCGGAAAAACCTTATGGTCTGCCTTTGTATTGAAAATAGATGGTTACACTATTTTCATTGGAGGAGACTCCGGTTACGATACACACTTTAAAACAATAGGAGAAAAATATGGGCCATTCGATATTGCGTTGCTGGAAGCCGGTCAGTATAATGTGAATTGGCCCAACATTCACATGATGCCTGAAGAAACAATTATGGCGGCTAAAGATTTACAAACCAAAGTGCTGATGCCTGTCCACTGGGGAAAATTTGCTTTAGCACTGCACAGCTGGGATGAGCCCATTAGCCGCGTAGTAACAGAAGCTCATAAACAAAACATAAAGCTCACCACTCCTCTGATTGGAGAAGTAGTAGTCTTGGATAGTATTTATCCTGATAAAGAATGGTGGAAGAACTAAGATGTAATGTTCTCGCTTCACATAAAAAAACTCTTCATTGATCATGAAGAGTTTTTTTATGTAGAGTGGATTTAGTCTTCTGTGTTTCTTTGTAACTTAGATTGTCTGCCTTTTTCAATAAGAGACACCACTAGCAATAATGCAAAAACAATGAAGATTAAAGTTACCTCCAACCAATATTCATAAGGCTTTACCCATATTTCATTCAATACATTCCAGCGGCCGAGTATTTCTACAAAGTTCCAAAAAATAATAACCGTAGGAATAGAATAACGAATCGCATAACCCAAACTCTGCAACTTCAACAAATCTTTAAATAAAAAAGCTGACCATAATAAGGAACCAAAGGCGATAAAATAGGTTACCGGATGACGATCACCGAGCATTTCATTGTCGTATGCAAAAAGCAAAACCAGATAAAACGTCCAGAGCAATGTAACCATTTCCACTGCCGTAATGAGTGTGTAATTTTTTTGCTGATTGGTAAATGGAATAGATTTAATGGGGATATGCAATACCTTTTGTATCCACGTAAAAAACGTACAGCCTGTTTTGGAATTATAGAGGTAATACAACAGGAACATTGCCAGGAAGCCCACAGAAGCAGGCATGATCAGGTATTCCGGTTTAGTTACCACTTCACCATTCTCCATTAACGGTACCACGCCAAATCGATGGGCAATGTATACATGAGCAAATTCAATCCAGCCAGTCCATATAAAAAGTCCGGAAAATAATCCGGCGAAAGTTGCTTTGTTTTCTGTTTTCAGTAAACTACCCCATACCAGTAAAAGGACGCCAATCAAACCTAATAGAAGAGCAGCTTTGTAGACGTAACCATGACCAAATCCCTTTTCCATAAGAATCATCACGGCATGGCCAAGCGGCATGGTGAGCAATACCGTTACGAATGCCAGTATTCCGATAAATGGTTTGGATAATTTCATTTCTGTATCTGTAGATGTTCAATGCCAGAAGAAATAACCACTGGTTATGGCTTCCTATAAATCGATTTCAAACGGCCCGTGCAAAGCAGTATGCAATTACGCTTATCTAATGTTGACGACAAAATAGATATTCTTCTAAATGCAAAGAATACCCTTCTAAGGGTATCTTCTTCTGCTACTTTACCTGAAACCAATAAATCTCTGAAAAGCCATCATTCTTAAACGGTTCTTTTTCTCCTGTTTCATTTACAGCAACCGTTTGCACACGCCATGCATACTTTTTTTCTTTTTCCAGTAAAGGTTGTTCTATACCATACAGCAATTTCTCTTCTTTCAACTTCAAGGTGTAAATTGGTTTAGCTTTAGCAAAAGAAGTTTCAGATACTTTATCATTGGGATCCAGTTCTACCAACAAAAAGGAATAGTCAGAATTCAGTACATTGATATGACTCGCCTTCCATTGAAACCTTAGTTTATTGAGATCCGAAAACAAAATGGTTTGCCCATCTTCCGGCAATCTCAAATCAACCGGTTCGCTATAGGATAGATTGGCTTGCACACATTGCATTGTGCCTACCAAACGGCTTGTATTTTTCTCTAAAAATTCAAAACAGAATTGATAAAAGCCTTCAGGAAAAACATTAGGTTGGTTGACTCCAAAGCCAATACTACCTTGTAGAGACTGAGGTTTAAAATACATGGCCAGTTCAGATGGTCCAAGATTAACGGTACTCCCTTCCATCAAATCAACAGAAGGAAAAATAGCGTAAGAACCTGTTTGTAATTTTACCCCCTGCCCTTCAATGGTAATTCTAAGATATCCCTGAACAAGCGGTTGATTGGGGTCTGTGTTTCTCAATAACACGCTGAGTCCTGTCTGTCTTCCGCTATAATAATCTGATAACAGTGTACTGTTGGAAGGACTCGCTGAAGGAATGATCAATACAGTAGTTTGTGCATTGGAAGAATAGACAAAGCAATAAACAATACTCGTTAACCAATAACCTATTCCTATTTTTTTTAAACAATGAAGTGCTACCATTCCATACGAAGTAATTATAGATTAAAACTACACTATTCTAAGAACTAGTCGTACTGTTGCAACTAAAGTATTTCTTTCAAATACTTTAAGCTCGATTTTGCGATATCTACAACCTCCGCAGTTTGTCCGTTAATCATCAATTTACCCATGGTTTCGGCAAACCCTTTTACCTGAGCAAACTCCATTTTAGGAGGCATAGCCAAGGCATTGGGATCGGTCATGATGTTGATCAATACCGGCCCATCGTGAGCGAAAGCCTGTTTCAATGTTGGTTCTACTTCATTGGGACTTTCCACTGTCCAGGCTTTGATGCGCATGGCTTCTGCAATTTTTGCAAAGTCAGGATTGTCCATATCCGTTTGCCAGGCAGGAAGTCCGGCGACTTCCATTTCCAACTTTACCATACCCAGTGTTCTATTATTAAACACAATCACTTTAACAGGCAGCTTGTATTGGCTGATGGTCATTAAATCACCCAGTAACATACTGATCCCACCATCTCCACATAAGGCGATCGTTTGTCGTTGAGGTGCACTAAAAGCCGCTCCGATAGACATAGGCATCGCATTCGCCATGGATCCATGATTGAAAGACCCTGTCAGGTAACGATTACGTTTGCCTTTGATATACTTGGCGGCCCATACTGCGGACATTCCTGTATCTACTGTAAGGATGGCATCATCAGAAGCAAAATCATTAATCAAAGAGGCCACATACTCCGGATGAATGTTATCTTCTGATCCTTTTGCAGAAACATAACTTTGATAAACCTCTTCTTGTTTTTGATGCAGAGTACGCATTTCTTTTACAAATGAATCATCATCCTTGGCCTCTATCAATGGTAATAAAGACTGCAAGGTGTCTTTGATATTTCCGCAATAGCCATAATCTATTTTACCCCTTCTTCCGATTCGTTCCGGTTGATGATCAATTTGAATCAGTACATTTTTTTCCGGAAGAAAATTAGAATAAGGAAAATCACTGCCCAACATTACTACAACGTCCGCATCGTGCATGGATTGGAAGCCGGCCTTGGTACCTAACAAACCGTTCAACCCAACCGCATATTCATTTTCCAGTTTATCAAAAAATATTTTGCCTCTGAAACTATATCCTATAGGCGCCTGAAGCTTCTTCGCTAACGCCATCACTTCTTCTATAGCATTCTTGCTTCCGTAACCGCAATACAACATGATCTTTTTATGACTATTCAATAAGCCCGCCAATTGATCCAGTTGTGATGTACTTGGTCTAAGAACGAAATCCGTTTTGTAATTTATTTCCGATGTAAAAATAGCTTCCGCATCAGCAGCTGCGACATCACCTGGCAATCCAATAACGGCTACTCCTCTTTTGGATAAGGCCGTCTGAATACCGGTTTGCAAAGAGCGAAGTGCCTGAACCGGAGTATTTGCCATAAAACAATATTTACTACAATCGTCGAACAACTTGGTCACATTCGTCTCTTGAAAATAATCTGTACCAAGATTTGCAGTGACCACAGTAGATGCGATAGCAATGACCGGATTCCCGGAACGGTTGGCATCATAAAGTCCATTGATCAAATGGACATGTCCGGGTCCGCTACTCCCCATGCAACATCCTATACCAGTCAGTTCGGCTTCCATAGAAGCAGCATAAGCGGCGGATTCCTCGTGTCTCACATGAACCCATTGCAACCTGCCATCTCGTCTTACGGCATCATTAATAGGGTTAAGACTATCTCCAGTAATGGCATATATTCTTTTAACACCTGCATTCACAAGCATTTCGACAATTTTATCGGAAACATTCTTTGACATGATGATAGATTTATAGTGAAGGAATAATGGTATCTTTTTACTACGCTGCAATATTCATACTAATTCTCGCGATAATCTGGCGGATAAAGAAATATGAATCAAAAGCTGCTTTGCTTCGTGTAAAGAATACTGTTTTTTAGCTATCTTTAATTTCTAAAATATCTTCTACATGGAAAAGAACAATAATACATTTATCACTGTAGGCATTGTCGTTTTGGTTGTACTCATGGGAACCTATGCTTACACCAAATATGAACAATTACAACAAACACTTCCCTACTTCGTCACCAATCCCACTACACATAAGGTTTATCAATCCAATAAACCGGATAAACCGGTGGGTTATTTTTCTTTTACCAATCAGCAAGGTAAAACCATTACTCCTAAAGAAATCGGACCTGTCATCTATGTAGCCGATTACTTTTTCGCAACCTGTCCGGGCATATGTAAAGAAATGTCCAGTCAATTGCAGCGCGTATACAGTACATTTGAAAAAGAACCCAATGTAAAAATTGTATCCTATACATCCAAACCGGAAGAAGACAGTGTGGAAGCTCTGATGAACTATGCGATACAGTATGGGGTAAAAGATCACAACAAGTGGATATTCTTAACAGGAGATAAACATGCCTTGTATGAAACTGCTCGCAAGCAATACGCCATTGTGAACGAAGAAGGAGACGGTGGTGAAGAAGACTTTATACATACCGAGCGATTTGTACTGGTAGATCAAGCACAATACATACGAGGTTATTATGATGGCACAGATTCTGTGGAAGTTGACCGGATGATTCAAGACATCCACAAACTTCTAAACCATTGATTAATGAATGTACGCTCGAATGAACCTTTTTGGCTGGTACAAAATGGCTTGTTGCATAATTACCCGTCTTTACACCAAGACATTCATTGTGACGTACTGATTGTAGGCAGTGGTATCACAGGTTCTTTGATGGCACATGCCTGCATAAAAGAAGGCTATCAAACGGCACTCATCGACAAAAGAGAAATAGCGAATGGAAGTACTTCCGCTACGACATCCATGCTGCAATATGAGCTGGATACTCCTCTGCACAAACTCATCGACCAGATTGGAGAAGCTGCTGCTGTAGCAAGTTACAAAAGCTGCAGAGAAGCCATCTATAAAATTCAGGAAGTAGTAAACGAAGTAAAATCTTGCTGTGGTTTCGAATTAAAAAAATCATTGTACTTCTGCGCCCAAAGCAAAGACCTGAAGGACTTAAAAAAAGAATACGAAACCAGAAAACAATACGGATTCGATGTACAATGGTTAGAGGAAGACCAACTGAAAGCACAATACGGCATTGTTTCACAAGGCGCTATCCTGTCTGCAGATGGAGCAAGTATAGATGCTTTCAAACTAGCGCACGATATACTCTATTATAATGTTCAAAAAGGATTACAGGTATTTGATAAAACAGAATCTATAAAAATCACGTATCAAAAAGATAAAATCTTTCTAAAAACTCAGACCGGTCATGCCATCACAACCAGTAAAATAATTTATTGTACGGGTTACGAGACACAACATTTTTTACCGGAAAAAATCGTAAAACTAAAGAGTACTTATGCCTGCATCAGTGAAGTACAGCATACGCTCAGTCCGGCGCTTAAAGACACCTTGTTTTGGAACACCGGTAAACCTTATCTTTATTTAAGAGCTACAGATGAAGGTCGCATCCTGATTGGCGGAGAAGATGAAGATTTTAAAAATGCAAACAAACGCGATTTATTATTAGACCGCAAGGAATATAAACTCAAAAAAACGTTTCAGGAAGTAATGCCTCACACCGTTTATCATGCTGACTTCATGTGGGCAGGAACATTCGGTGAAACGAAAGATTCCTTACCCTATATCGGTGAACATACTAAATTTCCTAATAGCTACTTTGTATTAGGATTTGGAGGAAATGGAATTACATTCTCTGCCATAGGCATGACACTCATCATTGACCTGATCAACAAACAAACAAATCCATTAAGTCACTTCTTCCGTTTTGGAAGGTAGCTGCTATACATTGTCGCTGCCACTGCTGCTCTTTACCAGGCCAATGCCTGCGCTGAAAAAGATAAAACCAATGATCAGTGTGGTAAATAATATTCTGCCTTCTTTCACACCATGTTGCATAAAAACAAATCCAGCGTATAAAAGTCCGATGATGCCTAGACCCGTTAGCAGCGTTCCGAAAACTACTTTTGTATTCATATATTCAGCGTTTAGATAATGTATTCATTAAATTTATTTCCTCAATCAGCAATCAAAACATCAGTATGGGGAATCACCTCCTCATTGTTTTCAATCCGTTTCAGTTATTCCCCTCATGGTTTTAGAAGAACTCTTCTCGTATTCTTCACACTTTAACCTTTCAAACACTACAATAACTGCCTGTAACGGTAATAGTAAGTACAACTAGTGTACCGCATTTCCGCACAAAAATTATTTGGCTCTCACTTTGAATGATGAACAACAGATTTACTGTTTCAAAATAAATTCATTCATTATGACCAAAAGAATAATTGCATTCTTCTTACTATCCTTTTTAACTGTTACCGTTTATGCTCAGGATGTTCAGTGGGCATATCGTGTATTAGAATATTCCTCTCAACAAACCGATGTAGATTTTTCTGCCCGACAAGCATTGGGAAGACCCAATGTATATCCCGCCTCAGGTGAAAATAGAAATGCCTGGCAGCCTAAAGATAAGTCCACACAACAATTCATTAAAGTAGGATTTCGCACACCCATCATACCTAAACAAATTGTTATAGCAGAAACCAATCGCCCTGGTTCTATAGAGAAAGTTTTTGTATACGATGCCGAAGGCAAGGAAGTTGAAATAACAAGCTATCAAAATACCAACAGCGAAGAAGCCAGTCGTTTACTTTCTGTTAAACCTAAGGACATTAAATTCTATGTGCTTGCAGTAAAAATTGTATTGAAGGCCGGTGCGACAGCAGAAGGAATTGATGCGATCGGTATCTCAGAGTCCGGGAAAGCGGTTAAACTAACAAAGCCCAGCGCAAATGATGTGGTAAAATCAAACATGGTGGCAACCAAATTAAGTGACAACATCAACAGCCCTTATCCTGAAATGGGACCATTGGTTTCACCGGATGGTAAGACATTATATTTCAGCAGAAGAGGTGATCCGAAAGATAAAGGTGGCAAAGGTGATTTAGAAGACATCTGGTACTCTGAATGGAACGAGAGTACTCAAACTTGGGGAGAAGCTAAAAACATGGGTGCTCCGTTGAATAATGACGGACCTAACTTTATCAATTCTATTTCACCGGATGGTAATACACTCCTATTAGGAAACTCATACAATGAAGATGGCACCATGGAAGATGGCGTATCAGTGAGTCACCGTACAAAAGACGGTTGGTCTTTCCCGGAACGATTGACCATTGAGAAAGATGTGAACATCAATGCCAGAGCAAACTTTTTCATGTCAAACAGCCAGAAAATATTGTTGATGTCTATTGAACATAAAAAAGACAATATAGGGCACCGCGATTTGTTTGTCAGTTTCCGCTCTGACGATGGCACCTGGACAAAGCCTACTAACCTGGGAACAACAGTAAACACGACAGCGACAGAAGAAGCTCCTTTCCTTGCTTCAGATGACAGAACATTATATTATGCTTCTGATGGATTGAACGGTTACGGTGGATCAGATATTTATGTCACCAGAAGACAAGACGACACATGGACAAACTGGTCTACACCAGAAAACCTTGGACCGATTGTCAACTCATCGCGTAACGAAGCTTACTTAAGTATTCCTGCTTCCGGAGAACGAATTTATTTCACTTCTGAAGGTGCCAAAGATGGCGACGATGACATTTTTGTATTGCAACTGGTAAAATCATTGAAGCCAACAGCAGTAACGATGATCAGTGGTCGCGTACTAAATAGCAAAACCAACGAACCTATACCGGGTACTAAAATATTCTTCGAAAATCTTTCCACCGGCGCAGAAGTAGGTATTGCTTCTTCTGATCCAAGAAACGGATTTTATCAAATCGTACTGCCTTCGCAAAACCGTTATGGATACCTCGCTACAAAGGATGGATTTATTTCTGTCAACGACAATATTGATTTGACGTCTCAGAGTGAATACCAACAAATCACCAGAGACCTCTACTTAACGCCTATTGAAGTGGGAGAATCCATTACCATTAAAAATATATTCTTTGATTTCAATAAAGCGGTATTGCGTAAAGAATCTTATTTAGAATTAAATCGTTTGGCAAAATTACTTTCCGGCAATCCGTCTATGAAAGTTCAAATATCAGGCTATGCAGACAGCATAGGTACCAGCACCTACAATGATAAATTATCTCAGAAAAGAGCGGAAGCTGTTGCCGCTTATTTAATCTCTAAATCAGGTGCAGACACTACTCGCATAAGCTTGAAACATTTTGGGGAAGCCAATCCTGTGAGTACAAACAGCACAGCCAAAGGCAGACAATTGAATAGACGTGTAGAGTTTAAAATTCTTGCGAAATAACACTCTTAACAATAAAGCTATGAACATGAAGTATCTAATCTTGGCCACGGTTATCTTACAAGTTTTCCAGGCGACTGCACAAGCACCTAAAAAAAACAAAGAGGCGCAAAGCGATACATTAGAACTACCCTATAGTACAAAATCGGTAACGAATTTCAGTAATGTCATCGGATGGTCCGCTAATGAAAAACCAAGCGCACCGGAAGGATTTGAAGTGACCAAGTATGCCGATGAATTTCAAAATCCTCGTTGGCTTTATGTGTTGCCTAACGGAGATGTATTGGTAGCTGAAAGTAATTCTCACCATTCCACTGTTGAAAAGGTAGGTGGAACAATCATCGGTGCGAATAAGTCCAATGACTTAAGCAACAGCGCCAATAGAATTACCTTGTTGCGCGATGCCAACAAAGATGGAGTTCCTGAAGTAAGAGAAACATTCTTATCCGATTTGAATCAACCTTTTGGCATGCTGGTGTTAGGCAATTGGTTTTATGTAGCGAATACAGATGCACTGCTTCGCTTCCCTTATAAAACCGGGCAAACAAAAATTACCGGTAAAGGAGAAAAGATTACGGATCTCCCGGCAGATAAGCATAACAACCGTCATTGGACAAGAAATATTATTGCCAATTCAACAGGTACTAAAATTTATATTGGTGTGGGTTCCGGAAGTAATGTTGCAGAAAATGGAATAGATAAAGAAACAGGGAGAGCCAATATTATAGAAATCAGTCCTGATGGAAAAAACAAACGCATCTATGCCAGCGGACTTCGTAACCCCGTAGGCATGGGCTGGGCACCAGGTACCAACACCTTATGGACAGCAGTCAATGAGCGTGATGAATTGGGTGACGATCTTGTACCTGATTACCTGACGAGCGTCAAAGAAGGTGGTTTTTATGGTTGGCCTTATTCCTATTTTGGTCAACACGAAGATCCAAGAATAAAAGACGCCGATAAAAAACCGGAGTTGGTAAAAAAAGCTATTGTTCCGGATGTTGATTTGGGCTCACACACCGCTTCGCTTGGATTAGCCTTTTACACTAAAAAAGCCTTTCCGGAAAAATACCATAACGGTGTATTCATCGGACAACACGGTTCGTGGAATCGTTCTGTTCTCTCCGGATACAAAGTCGTATTTGTTCCTTTCAAAAATGGCAAACCAGACGGCATACCGGAAGATTTCTTAACCGGCTTCATTGCAGACTTAGATAAAAGCGAAGTACACGGAAGACCTGTTGCGGTAATTGTAACTCCTGATGGATCCTTACTTGTAACAGATGATGTGAGCAATACCATCTGGAAAGTCAGTGCTGTAAAAAAATAATTCAACCTTAAATCCGACCGTTATGAAAAAGCAACCTTTAAAAACTAAAAAAGAGGAAGAGGAAAAAGAGTTTCCCGGTTATCCAAAATATCCCGCTAACGAAGATATTTATAATCAAGCGGTAAAAGATCCGAATATGCATCCTGGTGAAGAAGAGGAAACAGAACAAGATTTGAGAACGGCAAAATGGAATGAAAAAGGGATCGAAGAATCCTTGACAGGTGAAGACCTTGATGTGCCCGGCTCAGAACTGGATGATGAAAGTGAAAGTACAGGAGACGAAGATGAAGAAAACAACTATTATAGTTTAGGAGGCGATAACCACGACAATTAACTATTTAATTTATGTTTAACGAAGAAGAGATATACTCATAAAGTATATCTCTTCTTTTCAATATAAGCAGTATTGATTAGTAAAATTATTTTTACGACGTTTCTCTTCGGGCCGGGCTTTCGCCATTCTCCCGCTATGCAGCGGGAGCAGATAATGGCTCAATCCCTAACGCAACGAGATTGCTTTAAGCTTATAATTATTCCCACTATTCTATTTTTAAACTTATCCATTACTTCTTTCGCTCAAACTTCTTCACCCATTAACAGTGATTCAACTTATGATACCAAGGAAGTAGTCACAATCTATCCTACCAGACTTCCTGTATTTCGTTCTCCTTCTTCTGTAGGAATGATCCATGAAACACAATTGAATCAGCAACCCGGTTATTCATTAGTACCTGCATTCAATACCATTTCAGGCGTACGCATGGAAGAACGCTCACCCGGAAGCTACAGGCTATCGATTAGAGGAAGTGTTTTACGTTCGCCATTCGGTATTCGCAATGTAAAGTTTTATCTGGATGACTTCCCTCTTACTGATGCAGGCGGCAACACCTACCTCAATTCATTAGATCCGGGAAGTATACGCCGTATTGAAATTCTTAAAGGTCCGGAAGGCAGTTTATTTGGAGCCAATACCGGTGGAGTTGTATTACTTAATCCCTTAACAAACAATCCTGATTCCACATCAGCTAATGTTTCCTTAAGCGGTGGTTCCTATGGCTTGCTCCATGAGAAAATGGCATTTGACAAACAATGGAAAAAATACCGTCTTCATGCCTACCAGTCTTTCCAACGATCTGATGGTTATAGAGAGAACAGTGCATTACAACGTTTGTATGTGCAAACCCTTCAACAATTCAACTATAACCCTAACAGTCGTATTAAATTACTGATTCTCTATTCTGATCTCTCCTA
>JAQBNS010000144.1 GCA_028288405.1 Chitinophagaceae bacterium | reverse complement strand
CCCTGTTGAATGGGAAATACTCACCGGATATTGAAGATGTACAACACGTTGCCATTCCTGTTTTGAGACATCGTCTGATCAAAAATTTCAAAGCGGAAGCGGAAGGTGTGGAAATAGAAACCATCATTAAGACGTTAATGTCACTTTAACTCGTGTCACCCGAAGAACTTTCTTTTGAAGAGTACTGCAGGAAAAAGAAAATAGATCCTGATTTGTTTCTCCAATCCGATCCAGATCGGTTTAGAGAATGGAAGCATATTTTTGAACAAGTGCATCCGGATAGTTTTACCGAACAAAAAAAATTCCTGATCAATCCCATCAGAAAAAAATACTTACTGAAAAGTTAAAGACTTATCGCTCCTACAATTCTTGACTTCCAAGATTCATCTGCTTCTTCTCTTCTTTCTCTTCCAAATGTGCAATGGCATTGCTATCGTTGGATAGTAAAATTCTGAGCTTGTTCTTCAAATCATTTTTAGCCAATACCGGAAATATCTTACCGTTGTAGGCCAATGAAGTATTACCGGTTTCCTCTGACACCACCAATACCACACTGTCTGTTACTTCTGTAATTCCGATGGCTGCGCGGTGTCTTAACCCCAGATGAGCTGGAATTTCTTCGTTTTCAGAAACAGGTAAAATACACCGTGCCGCTTTGATTCTATTATTAGCAATGATAACCGAGCCATCATGCAAAGGACTATACTTTTGAAAAATGGCGATCAACAAACGTTTGGAAAGTTCTGCGTCCAATATATCTCCTGACTCTGCGTAAAATTTCAATTCGGATGTTTTAGCAAACACAACCAAAGCACCCGTTTTGGTAGAAGACAGGATGTTTGCACTTTCTATAATGGCGTTGATATTGAACTGCTCTTCCGTTTCTTTTTCCTTTTTAGAAAACATTTCCTTCAACATCGTTTTACTATTGAAGTTCGTGGTCTTTCCGATCAACATTAAAAACTTTCTGATTTCTTGTTGGAATAAAATGAAGGCAGCAATAACTCCTACCCCGATAAATTGTCCGAGTATACGCTGAAGCAAATGCATACCCATCACTTTTACTAAAAGGTATACGGAATAGACCAACAACACCCCAAGAAATATCTTAATGGCAACGCTACCTTTCAATAAGCGGTAAACCTGGTATAAAAGCAAACTGACCAATAGGATATCCAGGATATCGATCCACGTTACTTCCAGAAAACCCATAAAAAATAAAAACATATCAGCCTCGTATTTTATGGTACAAAGTTATACTTTCTAACGCTTCTTTCACATCATGTACCCTCAAAATATCGACACCTTTTAACAAGGCTGCCATGTGCAAAGCGGTGGTTCCATTCAATGCTTCTGATGGGTCTGTTCCTAATGATTTATAAATCATCGATTTTCTTGACAGTCCTACCAAAACAGGAGTTTGCAGGGGTCTAAGGACATCCAACTGATTCAGCAGTTCGTAATTTTGTTCTGTTGTCTTAGCAAATCCAAACCCAGGGTCCAGGATGAGGTCCGTTAAGCCTTCTCTTTTAGCCTGCCTGGTCAAATCAACAAAATAATCTAGTACCTCCAATGGCAGATTGGAATACTGAGTGAGCTGCTGCATGGTGGCCGGTGTCCCTTTCATGTGCATGGCAATGTAAGGTGCTTTATGGTCCGCAGCTACCTTCCATATCTGGTGATCAAGGAAGCCCCCCGAAATATCATTAATGATATCGGCTCCTTCCTGTAAACTGCGGTAGGCAATTTCAGACCGGAAAGTATCAACCGCTATCAATTTGTCGGGGAATTGATTTTTTATGCCTTTTATAACCCCTTTGAGACGATCCCATTCTTGCTCTTGAGAAACTTCTTCAGCCCCAGGTCTGGAAGAATAAGCCCCTAAATCTAAAACAAAGGCCCCTTCTTCGTATAAACGGGCGGCTTGCCCGATGACTTTAGGCATGGAATCATACTTTCCCCCATCATAAAAAGAATCCGGTGTCAAATTCAAAATCCCCATAACCACAGGACTTTGCATGACCCACATTTTTCCACGGACATTTAATACCTTTTTTTTCGGAAAAAATGTATCTTTCAATTCTATATCGTTTTAAAACCTAACGCTAATTTAACCTTTGAATTCAAAAACCATAGACTCTTATCAGGCAATCATTACAAAATGCCGGTCTTTATTTCATAAAAAAACCATGGACTATGGAACGGCATGGAGAATTTTGCGCCTTCCTTCCATAACGGATCAGATCTTTATTAAAGCTCAACGCATCCGTTCTATCCAGGAAAAGGGAAAACAACTGGTAGAAGAAGATATTACCTCTGAATTTATCGGAATCATCAATTATTGCGTAATAGCACTTATTCAAATGGAACTGACCGAGCAGGACCCTTTTGAGGTACCTGCAGATCAGGTCATGAAGGCATACGATGAAAAGGTTAACTATACGATAGCACTTTTTCAACGTAAAAATCACGATTACGGAGAAGCCTGGAGAGAAATGCGCATCAGTTCTATTACCGATATCATATTGATGAAACTGCTTCGCGTAAAACAAATAGAAGACAACAAAGGAAAAACGTTAGCCTCCGAAGGGGTAGATGCAAACTATCAGGACATGATTAACTATGCTGTGTTTTGCCTCATCAAAATGGAATTTGATAAGTAATCTATGCTGAGATTTATTTTTAACAGGCTTCTTTATGGTTGTGTTGTTCTCTTGGGAACAGTGATCGTTGTGTTTTTTATATTTAACGTTTTGCCGGGAGATCCTGTAAACATGATGGCTGGTCAACGCACTGACGTAGCTACTCGTGAAGCCATTTCAGAAGAACTTGGTTTAAGTTTACCTGTACACCAACAACTTTTCTTTTATCTCAACGACCTGTCGCCACTTTCCATTCACGATAACAACGAAAAGACAAAAGAAAAATACCATTACACCCGTTTGCTTCCTGTAGGATCAAAGGTACTGGTTCTTAAAGCACCTTACCTCCGCCGTTCTTTTCAGTCCAATAAAAAAGTAAGTGAGATTATCAGTGAAAATGTAGAGGGCACCTTTTGGCTGGCATTTACCGCCATGGTATTTGCCACTTTTGTTGGCATTGCGTTAGGAACTTTTGCGGCATTAAAACAGGGTTCTTGGATTGATCACACTTTAATCACCGGATCTGTAATTGGTATCTCTGTACCTCCATTCGTGCTAGGCGCATTAATGGCTATGATCTTTGGTTATTATTTATCAGACTATACAGGATTAAATTCTACCGGTCATCTTTGGGAATACATCGGTGGTGAAAAAAGATTGGTCATCAAAAACCTTATCCTTCCTTCGATTACATTGGGACTAAGTCCAATGGCAATCATTGTACAACTCACAAGGAGTTCCATGATCGAAGTCCTCACTCAAGATTACATCCGCACCGCTCATGCAAAAGGGCTCAAACCAATTGTTGTTGTCTTTAAACATGCCTTAAAAAATGCGCTTAACCCTGTCATTACAGCAGTATCAGGCTGGCTAGCTTCGTTAATGGCAGGCGCTTTTTTTATCGAATATATTTTCGCCTGGAAAGGATTAGGTTCTGTAACGATCAATGCCGTATACAACCTCGACTTCCCTGTAGTGATGGGTGCTACTTTATTTGTAGCCTTAGTATTCATCCTGACCAACCTCATGGTAGACATCCTATATGGTATTGTTGATCCAAGAGTTCGCATAAGATAAGATGCTTATTTTTCTCATAGGTCTTCCCGGTTCCGGTAAAACAACACTCGGCAAACAATTGGCTAAACAAATCCATTATGTTTTTTCTGATTTGGACGAAGCTATTGTAAAGGCTCATCACTCTACCATCGAAGAAATTTTTCTTAACGAAGGAGAAGCCACTTTCAGGACATATGAGAGCCAATGTCTCCAAGCTTATTCCAAACACGAAAATATTATTGTTTCTACCGGGGGTGGAGCACCCTGTTTTCACAACAATATGAAATGGATGAATGAAACAGGTGTCAGTATTTTTTTAAATCCTCCATTGACTGAGCTAGCCAAACGTCTGAGCGTTTCAGATAATAGTCACCGTCCGATGCTAAAAGGGAAAGATGAAAATGACTTGTTGTCTTTTTTAGAAGCCAAATTCAAAGAAAGATCACTTTTTTATGGTCAATCAAAAATCATCATTGACAAGATCAATCCTTCAGTCAGTGATCTTATAGAAAAAATAAAGCCTTATATATAAAAAGAGCGTTGTCAATCACAACGCTCTTTTTACTTTTTATTTCAGGTAACTGTTTACCAGCTCCTGAATTTCACTTTTTGTTTTTCCCAATTTCTGCTGCAGCCTTCCGTAAAACTCATCGTCCTCTCCTTCTTCGTACAACAGATCATCGTCCGTAAGGTTAGCGAATTTTTGCTTCAATTTACCTTTGATTTCATTCAGGCGTCCTTTGATTTGTATCTTTTCCATAGCTGATCTATTTTAATTTATGTTAAGCAATATTTTTCTCCATGAACCATCCCCAAGAGAAGACTAATGTCGCTGCCAGTAAAAGCAAATGAAATAAATTTCCTGCACCGTAAGCAAAGAAACGTGTAGTCAATACAATCAATAGTATAGACAGCACGAAATATAATGAGAATATAAAATTACGCATAGTGTTTTTAGTTAGTTAAGAAAGAAGGATTAATCAAGAGGCTTAACTCTTTCTATCTCTATTACCAATATGATGCCCTTTCGGTAGAGTCGATCAATGCTCCCATTAAAGCCCTTCCAACCTGGTGTTCCCATTGTAGACGTAGATGTTTTTCCCCCTCCTGTAGAAAACTCTCTTGTGATTTTTCTATAACGCTGTACAGATGAAAACATCGCACGAACTCAGGATGAATTCAATCATCATACTATCAAGTATTAGAATCATCTCTTAATGCTCACTTTGCGAAATAATATCTACAGTAAAACATATAATAAAATAATAAAAATACCGGCAAAGGCTGTGTTTTAGCACATTTAGATGATTTGTAAACGTATGGCATCAATTTTCTTATGTACCGTTTTGTAAAACAAATCAAACTAAACTATAACTAAAAAAAATTACAGCTATGAAACATATCATTACTACCGTTTCTCTATTACTATTAAGCATGACTGCCACTTCAGTATTC
>JAQBNS010000137.1 GCA_028288405.1 Chitinophagaceae bacterium | reverse complement strand
TCTATTTGCCATGTGTGCTGCAACGGACACTTATGATATTGCTTTATCTGCAGAAGGTGTAGACATTTGTGAACATATGTTTGATGGTGATGGCATCACTCCTAATGCCCAACAAAAAATTGATTATTCTAAATGTTTTGCATTTGAAAATTTCAATTTAAGTTTTAATCCCTATGAATACGAATATTCAACGATAGATAACAATGCACAGGAACGTGGGCTGACAGAACAAAACGATTATTTTACATTGTTTGAGTTTTCTGCTAAATGGGATCAAATTCCAACGATGCTTACACAGTGCCATGAACGTGTGTTGAAAGGATTCATGGGGCAGACAACTGCATTCAAAAAAACTCAGATCAAATCAAAGGTGCTCGTTTTAGGCGAGAATAAATCGATACAAGAAGCAAAATATATACACGGCTCCTTTGGTAATGGCACATGGACTTTTTATGGAGGGCATGATCCTGAAGACTATCAGCATTTTGTGGGGGAAGAACCAACTGATCTTAACCTTCATCCCAATTCACCCGGATTTCGCTTAATATTGAACAATATTCTCTTCCCTGCAGCGAAAAAGAAGAAACAGAAAACGTAAGAGTGAGTAGTAAATGGTGAAGAGTAAGCCAATATTTCTATTCACTCTTCACCGTTTACTCCTTATGAAACACGTTGATTCTTCCTCTTAAATTAGAATTCATTTCCCTATCTTTGCACAAAACACGCAAACATGCTAGGTCTAAAACTCCCTACCGATCCTCGCTGGGTCAATATTGCAGAAAAAAACATCGTAGACATTCTGATCGATCACGCCTGGTGTGAGCAGAAAGCAGCTACGTCTTGCATTACATTCATCGTCAAATATCCAGATCATACTCAATTAGTAGAAACACTATCTCCAATTGTCACGGAAGAATGGGGGCATTTTAGAATGGTACTTCGTGAACTGGAAAAGAGAGACGCTACACTCGGGCCTGCACGCGCTGATAATTATGTTGTACAACTTAAGAAACATGAGCGTACTGGAGATCGAAGAGAACGTCAACTCATGGACAAACTTTTGATCAATGCATTGATAGAAGCGAGAAGCTGTGAACGTTTTAGATTATTGTCATTGCACATTGCAGATAACGAACTGAAAGGATTTTATCATGAATTGATGAAGTCGGAAGCAGGGCACTATTTGACATTTGTAGAATTGGCCAAAGTATATATGCCGGAAAAAATGGTCGATGAACGATTGGAGCAACTGCTGATTGCAGAAGCTGAGATTATTGCAAACCTGGAACTAAGAGGAGATCGTATCCACTAACGGATTTCGATCGGCACATTTTCAAATCTTCCTTGTTTGATTTTTACAATCTTAGATTGACCGTTGTTTGTAATTTTCATTTCAAACTCAAACTCGCCAGATACTACTTTATCTTTTTGATTGATGCTTGTGATATACGCGTATCCCTTAACAGGCTCTCCTACTAACAAACTTGCGGGATCTTCGTAGCGAATAAATACTTTTCTACCTGGATTAGATAAATCTATCTTTTCCATTGCTCTTGGATTCAAAAAAGAAAACTTAACGAAACGGTCGTTGCTTATCGACAATTGAGTTTCTCCACCCGTAATCTTTCTCAATATGCCCATGACATTATCCATGATAAAAGGCTTATCGTTTATTGTACACGAAAAAGAAGCCTTATTGGACGAGATGTTGACATACAAAAAGGAAAAAGAAGAAAGAGTTGTTACCAGAATTAACAGAAGTCCGAGTTTACAAGCAATCCTTTTTACCATTCAAGAATCCGTTTAGCGTTTTATAAGTATACGCACAAACTTGAAAAATGTCAATAAAAAATATAATTTTTTTTATCTAAAACCCAAAAACAGATTCTCCCGTATTAGGCAGTTCCAACCTATAAAACCTTAATTACCTAGCTGATAGGCAAACAAAATCTGGTAATTGATGAAATTCCCATCATTTAGCTGGTAAAGGCGAATCCCCAGATCTATCGGAGCCAAAAAATTGGCAAAATGAAAATCCATCCGGATGTCTACTCCTTTTGAGTCATAAAATACGTTACCTGAATTTTGGGAAGCCAAAGCCCCATCGTAAAATATGTTGGCCTTGATTCTTTTAATATAAAACAAGGCAGTAAAGCGCCAATCCGGATAGAATAGAGGAAAAGCGTAATCTACACTTGCTCTTACTAAATCCTGTGAAAACAAATAGGCATATCCTCTCGGGAAAGCGATAGGAGAAGACAAATAAAGACCTCCTCCATCGTAATGATGGCCTTGAACTTTCGCCAAAATAGAATGGTGTTTCCATAAAGAAGGAAGCCAGGTACTGATCGCTCCTGCTACAAAAGAAGCATAAGAAAAATCGCCTAGTGGTGCATGTCTGTATTGAAGGAAAACAGATTGTCCTTTCTCTGGCCTCAAATCTCTTGGCGCTAATCGGAACAAACGCGAATAATCAAGCCGGTAAGAAATATTTAATAAATCCTGGTTCACCAATGCTCCTGAATTGTCTTGTACCTCATATATACTTTGCCAGTGCGGAGAAAGCGACAAGGTTATTTTTTCTGTATAAGGTCCATGCGTAAGATTAAAAGGAAGAGCAATACCAATATCAACATTTGTCTGCTTCCAATTGCCGTAGCGTTTCATGAACCGATCTCCTGCAGATACACTGAATGATAAGATCGGATAAAAACCGGTGTACTGGTAATTCATGATCCACTTCCCTCTTTGCTCTGTATTGTCGTACAAATATCCCAATGATAAGAAAGATGTGCTCAACAGGTTCTGAGAAAAAACGGATGCACCCGAATTGACTGTAGCATTGTCAACATCGACATACAAAGGAGCCCAACTATGAAAGTTTAATAAATGTGTAGCCTTACGGTATTTAGTAATGGCAGAAGGAACGACAGAACTATCCACCATTACATTGGCTTTATGTTCTTGCTGTGTCATTGTGCTTGTAACAACGTTATCCCAGTGATCAGAAAATAAACTGATCTCAATCCACTCTGTCGTATCCAGTGGTTGTTCTTTTATGACATATCCATTTGCAGTGTAAGAAGCAAACAACAGGTTATCTTTTGAAATGGCAGGATCTGTTGCTTCGTAAGCTTCTCGTGTAATGCGAAAACGTTGATCGGTCAACGTATCATACGCATAGATTTGTTCTTTGCTTTCATAAGCTCCGCGATGAACGATATACTGTTTCCATACCAATGGTTGATTGATATCATAAAACAATGGATTAGAAAGAGCCGTCCATTGTTTTGACCTGGTATTTAATCTCGTAAAATATTTCCCCTTTTCTTTATCTAACGCAATACAAACAATAGTGGTATCACTTTCCCATACCGGAGTATAGAGCATTTGTTTTTTAGGACTTTCAAAACGTTGCAACTGTTTAGTCATACCATCGTCCACCACCAATTCAAACGCATTCCATTTATCCTGTTCTATGTAAACCAATTTATTGTCGAGTGCAGCCGGAGAAGAAGCATACTTTTTATTTGTAAGTTTCCTTTTCTTACTGCTGACCAGATCGAGTTCCTTTACATCTGTCCACAATCTGTGTGTCCAGCGTTTATCGAATTTATATTCGGTGTAATACAATTTATTGTTCTCTACAGAAGTATTGCTAATACTATAATAGCCCGGAAATACGATGTGTTGTTCTTTGCCTTTACGATCCAACACTATCCATTCCTTCACATAAGACAATCCGGATTTTTCTGCTATCAATAAGGAGTCATTGATGTAATGAGGGAATCGATACGATACAAAATCCGTTGGATCTCCTTGATCGGTAAAATTATGAGAAAGCACTTTTACTGATACCAACTGATCAGCGTACTGCGCTTTAATGTGACGTGCAGACCAATCATACCATTTAAACTTAGACCGTCCTGTCCATTTCTTCAAAGCAAGTGAAACAGGAGTGATGCTGTAAGGTCTTCGTGCTGCATTATCAAATACAGACTTCCAGATACGTTCCCCATAGTAAACACGGGAATAAGAAACCAGGTGATAACCGACTACATAATGATCCGGTACAAAATGTTTGTAGGATCCAAATACGGCTTTCTCATAACAGAATCCTCCATACTTGTCTAACATGGAAACGTAGGGGATGAAAAAGTTGGGAGTTCTCCCTCTTCCAACTTTGGTATAAGCAGTCTCGAAAGAAACGGCATCGCCTTCCAGTAGCCAAGTGGGTATATACAAACCTATAACTGCCCCAATAGCTTGCTCACCTAATAAAAACGATAATACTTTAGTCATGCCCTGACGCATGTTACTGATCTGCACGACATGGCGGTATTCATGTATGGCCAGTTGTCTTAACCAATCTTGCGGATACGTATTTTGATCAGCCAGTGTAAACAACTCCATTCGCTTTGGAGCCCAGGTAACAAAGCCATTGGCAACAGCCGTTTGATTATGTAATACCACAGAGATAGGACGAACCTTAGAAGGTAAAGTTTGCACCGCTTCTTTCCTTACCTCTTTTAAATATCCCAGCAAGGTTAAAGCTTGCTGTTCATAGCCCTCCGGAAAGATAATGCGAATATGATCTTCTTTCACCTGTTTCCAGTGTACGCCGGAAGGATCTACCCCGGCAGAATAAAATTGAGCCTGGCTCGTAGTAGAAAATAATAAAAAGGTAAACAACAAAAGCGCAGGAATGCGTAAAAAATAATAGATGACTCTATTAATGAGTGACTTCATCCTCTTCATTTTGTAACAAAGTAGCCTTCACTACCATGACATTTCGCTTTGATTTTTTAAGGATAATGTATTCGTAATTTTCGGTACGAATTTTTTCATTGACTTCGGGAATTTTTCCAAAGAGTTTTCCCATATAGCCAGAAACGGAATCATAATCACTACCCAACGGAATAGCGACAGGAAGGAATTCATTGATATCGTCAATGGAACATAATGCATTCAAGACGTATTCTTTTTCACCGGACTTCTCTACGATAGCCGCTTCTTCATCGTGTTCATCCTGGATCTCTCCAACCAATTCTTCGATGATGTCTTCAATCGTTACCAGACCTGCTACTCCGCCAAATTCGTCCGTTACAATGGCCATGTGCAAATGTTTTTCTTGCAATTCCTTTAGTAACTCACTGATGCGTTTGATTTCCGGAACATATACCGGTTGACGAACAATATCCGCAATCTTCACTTCATCCGATTCGCGCATTTTACGAAGTAAATCTTTTGTATAAAGAATACCGATAATATTATCAATGCTGTCCTGATACACTGGCAACCGTGAATACCCTTCCTGTATCACTTTATCATATACCCGTTCATGGTCTTCGTCTACATCGATGGCATTGATGCTTGTACGAGGAGTCATGATTTGCTTTACGTTGATTTGGTTGAAACCAAACACATTCTTAATCAGTTCATGTTCTCCCGGTAAAATAGCTCCGGAATCTTTTCCCTGGTCAATAAGTAATTCCAATTCTTCTGCAGAATGTTGATCGTGTTCGTTGGCTTTAGTTAAACCTAATCCTTTAATGACAATATTAGACAACCAGTTTAATCCCCATATAAACGGTTTGAAAATCGTATAGAAAATATTGAGCGGATAAGCGATCGCCATAGACACACTTTCCGAACTATTGATCGCAAACGTTTTAGGAGCTTGTTCGCCCAATACAATATGTAAAGTCGTGATCAGGAAAAACGCGATGACAAGTGACACATCATGTACGCCAATATTTGAAATAAAAGGTAAGGCCAAATGCCAGGACATGGAAACATGCAACCAAAGCATGATCTTAATGATGACATCAGCTACCACCTTTTCAACGATCCATCCTAAGGCATGACTGGCAAGCTTAATACCCAGTTGACAAGCAGATAATTACGCATCTAAGTGTTTGGTAATTTTTAGAGCCAAAGAAGCCGACTTCTCTCCTTCTCCTGCTCTTACTTCCAATTGAGAAGAACGTACTTTTACCAATGCAAATTCTGCAGCAACGAAAAAACCATTTAACCCTACTAAGAACAGGGTAAGTAATACATCAAGTAACATGGTTAGAAGAGATAAGAGGTTAATTTAAAACAAACTAAATCACTTACCTTCATGCAAAAGGGAAAGTATTGAGAATACGTTTTGGGGCCTTCGTCCATTGAAAAAACACTCGTCGTTTGGGATAATCAAAAGTAGTAAAAAATCCCAGCTTAGCAAGTCTGCAAAAGCTGCTTTAAACGTTTTCTTTAACGTTTCGTATAAGCATCACATAAGAATCAAATAGTTGATTTCGGTTTGATTTCAGCTTGGTTTCAATATTACCTTTACACTATTTAGAATGGGTAAAAATAGCACCAGTTCCTTTGTTTTTATACCATTTTGCCTAATTTTGAGGGTCACTAACCTGTTTGAACCCACAGTTCAGACCCTTCTATTTAACTATTCATATTCTCATGAATGATAACAGTCTTGTAACAAATTACTTACCCATAGGTATTCAAGTGTTGGTTGCGCTTGGTTTTGTGGCTTCAAGTATTCTCGGAAGCTGGTTACTAGGTCCCAAATTTACAAGTAAAAACAAGCTGGAAGCATTCGAGTCAGGTCTACCCTCTGTAGGCAATGCGCGTATGCAATTCTCCATTAAATACTTTCTGGTAGCTACCCTGTTTGTATTATTCGACGTGGAAGTGATCTTCTTCTACCCTTGGGCCGTTAATTTTAAAGAGTTTGCTCAAACCATGGGTTATGATGGATTCCTACGCATGCTCCTGTTCATGAGTACGGTAGTGATTGGGCTGATCTATGTGATCAAGAAAAAAGCATTGGATTGGGAATAAACTTTCATCCGATTTTATCGGTTATAGATAAAAATTAAAAGATTTAAAACTATGGCAGACGTAAAGATAGATAAAGCTCCTGCTGGACTGGAAGGTCCCGGATTCTTTGCCACTTCGTTGGATCAAGCAGTTGGATTAGCCAGAAAGAATTCCTTGTGGCCCATGCCTTTTGCCACTTCCTGCTGTGGAATTGAGTTCATGGCAACTATGGCTTCTACTTATGACCTTGGTCGTTTTGGAGCGGAACGTTTAAGTTATTCTCCAAGACAAGCCGATATGTTATTGGTAATGGGCACCATCGCTAAGAAAATGGGGCCAGTGTTGAGAAAAGTATACGAACAAATGGCTGAGCCCAAATGGGTCGTTGCCGTCGGAGCTTGTGCTTCAAGCGGAGGTATCTTTGATACCTACAGTGTGCTTCAAGGAATTGATCGCATTATACCTGTAGACGTTTATGTACCAGGTTGCCCTCCAAGACCAGAACAAATTCTAGATGGAATTATGCGTGTTCAGGATCTTGTACAAAACGAATCGATTAGAAGAAGAGATTCACCGGAATACAAAGCATTACTAGAAAAATATCAGATTCAATAATCCTATTAAGCATGTCTGAATTAACTCAAGAGCGTATCCTGGAAAAACTGACTGAGAAGTTCGGTGATAAAATCCTACAACACGAGAATCCATATAACTTTCTTACGATTACAGTAGATCGTTCGATCGTACTTGACTTAGCTTCGTTTTTGCATAACGATGAGGAATTAAAGTTTCAATTTTTAACAGATATTACCGGTGTTCACTATCCCGAACCGAATGACCAACTGGGAGTTGTTTACCACTACCACAACTTATACAAGAACGTACGCATTCGTATCAAAGCGTTTTTCCCAAAAACAGATCCTGTTATCGCTTCTTTAACACCGGTGTTCTCTGCCGCCAATTGGATGGAAAGAGAAACGTATGACTTCTTCGGTATCTTATTTCAGGGACATCCGAATTTGAAGAGAATATTAAACGTAGACGATCTGGGTTACTTCCCGATGCGCAAAGAATATGCGTTAGAAGATCCGACGAGAGAAGACAAGGACGATACAATGTTTGGCCGTTAGCAATCAAAACTATGTTGACTGAAAATACATCCAACAAAACGGTAGAAAAAGCAAACGAGGAGCATTATACCACGTTGAACTTTGGTCCTACCCATCCTGCTACACACGGGGTGTTTCAAAATATCATCACACTAGATGGCGAACGCATTGTAGATGCAGTACCTACAGTAGGTTACATTCACAGAGCATTCGAGAAGATTGCTGAAAGAAAACCGTTTTACCACATCACGCCACTCACCGACCGTCTTAACTATTGTTCCTCTCCTATCAATAACATGGGATGGCACATGACAGTAGAGAAACTGGCAGGCATTGAATTACCAAAGCGTGTAGAATACATGCGTGTGGTCATCATGGAGCTATCGCGCATTGCCGATCACTTGATTTGCAACAGTGTATTGGGCGTAGATACAGGAGCCTTAACCGGTTTCTTGTATGTGTTTCAATCCAGAGAAAAAATCTACGAGATCTTTGAAGAGATTTGTGGTGCTCGTTTGACAACCAACATCGGTCGCATCGGTGGTTTCGAAAGAGATTTTAACGATATCGTATTCCAGAAAATCGATCAGTTTTTGAAAGACTTCCCTGCTGTCATGGAAGAGTTTGAAAAACTATTGAATAGAAACAGAATCTTCATGGACAGAACGGTAGGCATCGGTCCTATCTCTGCCGAGAGAGCATTGAACTATGGCTTCACAGGGCCCAACCTGCGTGCAGCCGGAGTAGATTATGATGTAAGGGTGACGAGTCCTTACTCTTCTTACGAAGATTTCGACTTCGAAATTCCTATTGGTACTGCCGGCGATACCTATGATCGCTTCATGGTAAGAAACAAAGAAGTTTGGGCTAGTTTGAGCATCATCCGTCAGGCGATGGAGAAGATCAAAACCATGCCTAGAGGTCTATTCCACGCAGACGTTCCTGAGTTTTACCTTCCTCCAAAAGAAGATGTTTACTCTCAAATGGAAGCCTTGATCTGGCACTTTAAAATTGTCATGGGCGAAACAGAAATTCCGAAAGGCGAAGTCTACCATTCTGTAGAAGGTGGTAACGGAGAGTTAGGATTTTACCTCATCAGCGACGGTGGACGTGCACCGTTCAGATTACATTTCAGAAGACCTTGTTTCATCTATTACCAAGCTTACCCTGAAATGATCCGAGGTCAGCAACTGGCAGATGCGGTAGCTACCATGAGTAGCATGAACCTCATCGCCGGAGAAATGGATGCTTAATAATTAATAAAAGAACCACAACAGATACAGAACATGGCTGAAACCACTACCGGTGAAATAAAATTTTCAGACGCCTCTTTGAAGAAGGTGGCTGAAATTATTGCCAGGTACCCGGAAGGCAAACAAAAGTCGGCATTGCTTCCTATCCTGCACCTTGCACAACGTGAGTTTGACGGATGGTTGAGCGCTCCAGTAATGGATTATGTGGCCAGTCTTTTGAACATCAAACCGATCGAAGCATACGAAGTTGCTACATTCTACAGCATGTACAACTTAAAGCCGGTTGGAAAATGCCTCATCGAGTTTTGTCAAACCGGACCTTGCCTTCTAAAAGGTGTGGAAGATCTAATCGATTATACAGAACAGAAATTAGGTATTTCATTGAATGACAATACGGCTGATGGTAAATTCACCATCAAAGCGGTAGAATGTTTAGGCTCTTGCGGATCAGCGCCCATGGCTCAGATCGGTAAGTTCTACTATGAAAACCTGACCAAAGAAAAGATCGATAAGATCATTGACCTTTTCGGCAAACCAGATTTTAATCCAGACATTAAATACGATATCTAATGGCAGGGAAACTATTATTGGAACACATCAACGTTCCTGGCATTCGTACATTTGAGGTATACAGAGCAAAAGGCGGATACAGAGCGGTAGACAAAGCATTCAAGACCATGGCTCCTGATGAGATCATGGAAGAAGTGAAGAAGTCCGGTCTTCGCGGTCGTGGAGGCGCAGGCTTCCCTACCGGTATGAAATGGAGCTTTCTTGATCGCAGTAAACCAGAGAAGCCACGCTACCTGGTATGCAACGCCGATGAAAGCGAGCCGGGTACTTTCAAAGACCGTTACCTGATGGAATTCATTCCTCACGTATTGATCGAAGGATTGATTCTTTCCAGTTTTGCTTTGGGATCAAACAATACCTACATCTACATCCGCGGCGAATACAAGTGGATCATCGATATTTTGGAAACAGCCATTGGTGAAGCGAAAGCAAAAGGATACTTAGGCAAAAATATTTTAGGTACAGGTTTCGATTGTGAAATCCATGTACAAACAGGTGCAGGTGCTTATATCTGCGGAGAAGAAACAGCGCTATTGGAATCATTGGAAGGTAAAAGAGGAAATCCTCGTATCAAGCCTCCATTCCCTGCGTTCTTCGGTTTATACGGTTGTCCTACTGTAGTCAACAATGTTGAAACATTAGCAGCAGTTGTTCCCATCATCAACTTAGGTGGTGATGAATACGCAAAGATCGGTGTCGGTAAAAGTACCGGAACTAAACTGATCTCTGCCTGCGGACACATCAACAAACCTGGTGTATACGAAATTGATTTGGGTTTACCAGTAGATGAATTCTTGAATTCTGATGAATACTGCGGAGGAATCAGAACCGGTCATCGTTTCAAAGCGATCATACCCGGAGGTTCTTCAGTGCCGATCATTCCAGGTGACTTATTCTTAAAAACATTGGAAGGCAACGGTCGTCTGATGACTTACGAATCATTATCCGAAGGAGGATTTGTATCCGGATCGATGTTGGGTTCAGGTGGATTTATAGTCATGGACGAAACGACTTGTATCGTTCGTAACTTGTGGAGCTTAGCTCGTTTCTACCATCACGAATCATGCGGTCAATGCAGTCCTTGCCGCGAAGGTACAGGTTGGTTGGAGAAAATATTGCACCGTTTAGAACATGGTCACGGTCACATGCACGACATTGATTTGTTGGTAGAGATCGCGAAGAAAATAGAAGGAAATACCATTTGTCCTTTGGGAGATGCGGCGGCATGGCCGGTTGCCAGTGCCATCAGACACTTCCGTGAGGAATTTGAATACCATGCAAAATTCCCCAATAATGTATCGGGCCGTTTTGCACACGTAGCAGATTATAAAAAAGAACTAAACGCTATAGCCCTCTGATGAAAATAACCATAGACGGAGTAGAAGCAGAAGTAGAACCTGGAACTACAATTCTTAACGCAGCGCGCGGTATCGGTGGAGAACTTGTTCCTCCTGCCATGTGCTATTATTCCAAACTAAAGGGAAGCGGCGGTAAATGCCGTACCTGTTTGGTAAAAGTGACCAAAGGTTCTGAAAAAGATCCTCGCCCCATGCCTAAGCTGGTGGCTTCTTGCCAGACACCTTGCCAGGATGGAATGGAAATCCAGAGTGTGAGTTCTCCTGAAGTAGTAGAAGCACGCAAAGGTGTAGTAGAGTTTTTATTGATCAACCATCCTTTGGACTGTCCGGTATGCGATCAGGCAGGAGAATGTCAGTTACAAGATTTGTCTTATGAACACGGTAAGGCTCGCTCTCGTTACGAGGAAGAGCGTCGTACCTTTGACATGATCGACATCGGAGATAAAATCAAGTTGCACATGAACCGTTGCATCTTGTGTTACCGTTGCGTGATGTTGGCTGAACAGTTGACAGAAAATCGTGAGCACGGCGTATTGTTCCGCGGTGACCGCTCTGAGATCAGCACCTATATTGAAAAAGCCATTGATAATGAATTTTCAGGAAACGTCATCGACGTATGTCCTGTAGGTGCATTAACAGATAAAACATTCCGCTTCAAGAGCCGTGTATGGTTTGTAAAACCATTGTATGCACACCGTGATTGTCCTACCTGTGTGGGTAAAACAACCATCTGGTTGCATGGTCAGGAAGTATACCGGGTTACGGCACGTAAAGATAAATATGGAGAAGTAGAAGATTTCATTTGTAACACCTGTCGTTACGACAAGAAGTCTCCGTCAGACTGGACAATAGAAGGTCCTGCTAAGCTAAGTCGTCATTCAGTAATGTCTGCGACTCAATACAAAGAAGGAATTAAAGTTGAAGCGCCGAAGAAAATAGGATATGGAAATATTTCTCCTCGATAAGACAATTGTTGTCGTTATCGTATTTTTAATCACTTTATTGATTGCCATGTACAGCACGTGGGCAGAACGTAAAGTAGCAGGTTTTATTCAAGATCGTATCGGTCCCAACAGAGCAGGTATCTTTGGTATTCTGCAACCTTTGGCCGATGGCGTAAAGATGTTCATGAAAGAAGAGATCATCCCTACACAAGCGGATAAAGCTCTTTTCATCATGGCGCCTGGTATCTCCATGTTAACAGCTCTTTTGACAAGTTCTGTTATTCCCTGGGGATCTTATCTTGAAATCAACGGCAGACAAGTGATGATGCAAATCACCGACATCAACATCGGTATGCTTTACATATTCGCAGTGGTATCTACCGGTGTATACGGTATCATGATCGGAGGATGGTCTTCTAACAATAAGTATTCTCTGATGGGAGCGCTTAGAGCTTCTTCACAAATGATCAGTTATGAATTGGCCCTGGGCTTGGCTTTGATCTCTGTGATCATGATGACGGAAACCCTGAGCTTAAAATCCATTGTAGAATATCAAGCCATCAATGGATGGAACATCATTTATCAACCACTCGGCTTCCTCATCTTCTTTATTTGTGCCTTGGCGGAATGCAACCGTACTCCATTTGACCTTCCTGAATCAGAAGCAGAATTAATAGGTGGATACCATACAGAATACTCCAGTATGAAGTTGGGCTTGTTCTTGTTTGCTGAATATGTAAACATGTTCATTTCAGGAGCCATCATGAGCGCCTTGTTCTTCGGAGGATACAACCTACCCTTCCATGAAGAATTGTCGACCGTATTCTCTCACAATACATTGGCCATATTAGGAACCGTTTCCTTTATGCTAAAAACATTCACCTTTATTTTCATCTTCATGTGGATTCGTTGGACTGTACCGCGCTTCCGTTATGATCAGTTGATGCACTTAGGCTGGAAAATTTTGTTGCCACTGGCCATGTTTAATGTGGTAGCAACAGGTACTGTTATATTGATTAAAATGCTTTGGTAATTAGCAGAGAGCATAGACATGGAAAAACTAACCAATAGATCAAAAGTAGTAGTAAAAAAAGAGATGACCTTCCTGGAGTCCATCTACTTGCCTGCCATATTCGGTGGCATGTGGATTACCTTGAAGCACTTTTTCAAAAAGAAACCTACTATCCAATATCCGGAAGAAAAAAGACCCTTCTCTTTTGTATACAGAGGACTACATATCTTGAAAAGAGATGAGCAAGGTAGAGAAAACTGCACAGCTTGCGGCTTGTGCGCTGTGGCTTGTCCTGCAGAAGCCATCACGATTGTAGCGGCTGAGCGTAAAAAAGGAGAAGAGCATTTGTACAGAGAAGAAAAATACGCTGCTTCTTACGAGATCAACATGTTGCGTTGCATCTTCTGCGGTTTATGCGAAGAAGCTTGTCCAAAAGATGCTGTTTATTTAACAGAAGAATTGGTACCCAGTCAATACGATAGAAAAGATTTCATCTTTGGAAAAGACAAATTGGTTCAACCGCTTGGAACCAGCGCTCATCCGAAGACTTACAAACCTTATAAAAAGTAATTTGTTTTTGCACACATTATGGAGCAATTGTTATTCATCATATTAAGTGTCATCTCTGTTGCAGCAGCACTTTGTGTGATCTTCGTCAGAAACCCCATTTACAGCGTACTCAGCTTAGTCATTACGTTCTTTTCTATTGCAGGTCATTATATTTTGTTAAAAGCCCAGTTTTTGGCTATCGTTAACATCATTGTTTATGCCGGAGCGATCATGGTATTGTTCCTGTTTGTGATCATGTTGTTGAACTTGAACAATACAGAAAACCAGGAAAAAAGAAGTTTCGTATCCAAAGCCATTGCCGTAGTAGCAGGTGGGCTGTTATTGGTATCGCTGGTAGGATTACTGAAAGGCTCTGTGCTTACTCCAACTACAGGAGGCATATCTTCCGATGACATAGGCACGGTACAGAGATTAGGTAAAGTCCTTTTTACAGACTTTGTACTTCCTTTTGAAATTTCATCCATACTCTTCCTATCCGCCATTATTGGTGCGGTGATGTTGGGTAAAAAAGACTTAAAAGATCATTAATAGAAATTATGAATAGTTTTTTACCAGAACTTTCGAACGTTTACTTCAATTACCTGCTATTGAGCAGTGTATTGTTTTGCATTGGCGTGGTCGGTGTGATCATCAGAAAAAACATCATCATCATTTTCATGTCTATTGAATTGATGTTAAATGCGGTCAACCTGTTGTTGGTTAATTTCTCCAACATGCACAACGATCCCAACGGACAAGTCTTTGTATTCTTCATCATGGTAGTTGCCGCAGCGGAAGTTACCGTAGGCCTCGCTATTTTGGTCATGGTGTACCGCAATACCGGTTCTGTGAACATCGACACATTGAAAAACTTAAAAGGATAAATAAGCAAAGCATTCGATCATCATGATAAACTTTATTTGGTTAGTCCCTCTTCTTCCACTCATCGGTTTCTTGCTCTTAAGCTTTGGAAGTAGAAAATTCAGTGAAGGAGTTTCTTCTCTTATTGGTTGCGGAAGCATCCTGGGATCTTTTATTATTACTGCTGTTACATTTGTTAGTTTTCTAAGCGGAGATCATGCAGCTGTTAAAGTAGATTGCTTCGACTGGATATCTGCAGGTGTCATCAACATCTCTTTTTCTTTTCTGATTGATTCTTTGTCCTTAATGATGATGATGATCATTACAGGCATAGGATTCCTGATCCATTTGTATTCGTCTTCTTACATGCACGGAGACGAAGGCTTTACACGCTACTTCTCTTACTTGAATCTTTTTATTGTCAGCATGCTCTTGCTCGTGATGGGAAGCAATTATGTAGTGATGTTTGCCGGTTGGGAAGGCGTAGGATTATGTTCTTATTTACTGATAGGCTTCTGGTTCAAAAATGATCCTTACAATGATGCAGCGAAAAAAGCATTCATCATGAACCGTATCGGTGACTTAGGCTTCCTGATGGGATTGGCGTTAATCTTTAAAACATTCGGAACATTTGATTACGCAGAGATCTTCGCAGCCGCACCTAATCTTATTAATCCTAGTACAGAGTCCATCGTTATTATTGCGATCACCTTGTTATTGTTTATCGGTGCTACCGGTAAAAGTGCTCAGATTCCATTGTATACCTGGTTACCGGATGCGATGGCAGGTCCTACTCCAGTATCCGCTTTGATACATGCTGCCACCATGGTTACTGCCGGTATTTACATGATCATTCGTTCGAATGTATTGTATACAATGGCTCCAACAACCTTAGCTGTGATTACAGGTATAGGTATAGCAACTGCCATCTTTGCTGCCACTATAGGTCTTGTACAAAACGACATCAAGAAAGTATTGGCTTATTCTACCGTATCGCAATTGGGTTACATGTTCTTTGCATTGGGATTGGGCGCTTATAACACAGCCTTCTTCCACGTGATGACACATGCCTTCTTCAAAGCGTTGATGTTCCTTGGTGCAGGTAGTGTGATCCATGCGATGAGTGGCGAGCAAGACATGCGTTTCATGGGAGGACTTCGTAAGAAGCTACCGATCACCTTTATCACATTCTTAATTGGCACGCTAGCCATTGCAGGTATTCCTCCTTTTGCTGGATTCTTTTCTAAAGATGAAATCTTAGCGGCCGCTTATGCTCAATCTCCTATTCTTTGGGGATTAGGACTTATAGGTGCGATGTTCACCACCTTCTACATGTTCCGTTTGGTATTCCTGACTTTCTTCGGAGACTTTAGAGGCACCAGCGACCAGGCACATCACTTGCACGAGTCTCCATGGAAAATGACTGTTCCATTGATGATCCTTGCCGCATTGTCAACCTTTGGTGGTTTCTTAGGTGTACCGGAAGTATTGGGAGGATCAAACTGGATCAAATCATTCTTAGGCTCAGTGATCAATTACGAGCATGGACATGTAGCGCATCATTTGGACCATGCCACTGAATACACATTGATGGCGGCTTCTGTAGGAGTAGCACTGGTTATGATTGTCATTGCCTGGGTGATGTATGGCGTGAAGAAACAAGTCCCTTCCCGTAACGAAGCAGAGTTCAGTGCACCGACTAAACTACTTTACAATAAATACTTCATCGACGAATTGTATGATATACTTTTTGTAAAACCACTTTACTTCCTATCTAAACTGACCCACTCCATTATAGAAAACAAAATCATTGACGGCATCGTGAATGCCATCGGTTGGCTGGTTGGTTTTGGTGGTCAGGCATTAAGAGTATTACAAAACGGAAGTGTAAGCTTCTACCTCTTCCTGATGGTCATGGGCACCACTTTATTATTGACACTAGTTACCTACTTCATTAAAAATTAAATACACAGGAATGATCGCGGCATTATTGATATTATTTCCTTTAGTAACCGGTTTAATTTGTTTTGCATTACCCGGTAAAAGAGCATCCAGACTGGCCTTAGAATCTTCTATTCTTACGTTTCTGGTAAGTCTTTACGCATTTTACGCCTTTATAAACGGTCAAAACGAACTGTTGGAAGTGAGCTATCCATGGATTCCATCTATAGGAATTAACTTCCATGTAGGCATTGATGGCATTTCTCTATTGCTTGTATTTCTGACAGCGTTCTTGACTCCCCTTATTCTGTTGTCTTCTCAAAGCAAAGCTTATTCACAGAGTAGCAACTTCAATGCGTTGGTGATATTAATGCAAGCAGCATTGATTGGTGTATTCACTGCTAAAGATGCTTTTGTATTTTATGTATTCTGGGAGTTAGCCTTGATTCCAATTTATTTCATCTCTTTAATCTGGGGTGGAGAAAACAGAAAACCTGTAACGTTTAAGTTTTTCATTTACACTACTGTTGGTTCTTTATTGATGTTGGCGTCTATACTCATCTTGTATAGCTTAACGCCAACAGGCAGCTTTGAGATTGCGGCATTCTATGCACTGCCTTTGCCTCCTATTTATCAGTACATTATTTTCACAGGTTTCTTTTTAGCCTTTGCCATTAAAATGCCGATCTTCCCGCTTCATACCTGGCAGCCTGATACCTATGTTACTGCACCGACTGAAGGAACCATGCTGCTTTCGGGTATCATGTTGAAGATGGGTATTTATGGAGTCATTCGTTGGATACTTCCTTTGACTCCCATTCCGGTTGTAGAATGGGGATGGATCATTATTCTATTAGCGGTAATCGGTATTGTTTACGCGTCTATCATTGCCTTGAAACAACCCAACTTTAAACGCATGGTTGCCTATGTATCCATTGCTCACGTGGGTTTGATGGCTGCAGGTTTGTTTGCCGGTAATGAAGTCGCATTACAAGGTGTAGTAATACAAATGCTGGCGCACGGCATCAACGTAGTAGGCATGTTCTACATTGTGGACCTGATCACCCGCAGAACAGGAACGGATGTAATGGATCAGCTGGGAGGCTTGAGAAATCAAGCGCCTTTATTAGCGACTTTCTTTTTGATCATCCTGATGGCTAACATCGCTTTGCCGTTGACCAATGGTTTCATCGGAGAATATTTATTGATTATCGGTTTATTCCAACACGATGTATGGATGGCAGCAGTAGCCGCATTAACCATCATCTTTGGAGCGGCATACATGCTCAATGGTTATCAAAAAATAATGCTTGGAGCGAAAAAAGAACTATACAATCATGTTACAGATGTCACCACAAAAGAACTTTTAGTATTAGTACCCATTACTATTATGATTATCGGCATGGGTGTTTATCCTAAATTCTTTTTGGACATCAGTGCAGGTCCCGTAAAAGAAATAGTGAATGCCTTACACCAAGGCTATTCAATGAAATAAATTATTAAGCATTATACTATAAACACCACGAATGAACGCATTAATTGCTACCTCCGTTTTAGGATTGTTTGCGATGATTTCTGAAATCATCGGATTGAAGAAATGGATATGGTTGATCTCAACCATCGGTATTGCAGGAATACTTGGACTTACCGTTTACGAAGCGATAGCGATGAACGGTACGCAAGAGGTATTCTATGGCATGATCAAACAAAACAATTTCTCTTCTGTCTTTAGCGGATTGTTGTTATCTATCACTCTTCTTTGGTTCTTATTAGCGAAGGACCATTACAGAGAAGGAAATCATGCCAACCCTTCGGATCAGTCAGCGCTGATTATTTTTGCCACTGTAGGAGGATTGATCTTGACGTCTTACACGAACCTCACCATGCTTTTCTTAGGCATTGAAATCGTATCCATCCCCATGTTCATTCTGGCTGGATCGGATAAAAAGAATATACTCTCTAACGAATCATCCTTAAAATATTTTATCATGGGTGCTTTTGCCAGTGGTATCATGTTGTTTGGTATTGCCTTGCTGTATGGCGCTACGGGATCATTCGACTTAGAAGGAATCAGTAACGGCCTTATGATGGTCTCTCAAAATCCTAGTATGTTCTTCCTGGTATTGATAGGAATCACGTTCTTAATGATGGGCCTGGCATTTAAAGTTTCTGCTGCTCCATTCCATTTCTGGGTACCGGATGTATATGAAGGTGCACCAACAGTGATCACTGCTTTCATGTCTACCTTTGTGAAGACAGCTGCGTTTGTTGCCTTCTTTAAATTATTCGTATTTGGATTTTACAGCTTCGGTATGTATTGGATCCAGTTCTTTAAAACTGAACCTGTATGGTCGATGCAACTGCTGTTCTTATCCGCAATAACAATCCTGGTGGGCAACATTGTGGCCGTAAGTCAAACGAACCTCAAGCGTACATTGGCCTATTCCGGTATTGCACAAGCGGGTTATATCTTATTGACGATTTTACTGCCTAGTCCGGAAACATTAACTGCTTTATTCATTTATACGGCATCTTACTCTATCTCTACCTTAGTTGCCTTTACAGCCTTGTACCATGTGCAGAAAGCGAAGAATGATTACAGCTTTGACGCCTTTCGTGGTTTAGGAAAATCTAATCCCGGATTAGCGGTTGTATTAACATTGGCTATGTTGTCTTTAGGAGGTATCCCTCCTACTTTAGGATTCTTTGCGAAGTTCTATTTATTCAAAAGTATACTTGCCTTTAACGGTAGTCTCATTTGGATCATCTTATTGGCCATCTTAGGTTCGTTGATCAGTTTGTACTACTATTTCAAAGTCATCATCAGCATGTTTGGTGGAGACGAAACCAGTACTAAAGTTGAAATTAATTTGAGCGACCGTATCATTCTTTATGCGGTAGCCTCACTGATTATCATATTAGGTCTTATTCCAAGCATACTTCTTGAACTAGGCGCCATGATCATTTAAGACATGAGCATTTCAGAGTTATATCATCTCATTACCGATCCAGAGCAAATTATTCAAACAGGAGGATTAATATTGATCCTCCTTGTTATTTTTGCGGAGAATGGAATTTTCTTCGGTTTTTTTCTTCCTGGAGACACCTTGTTGTTTACCACCGGTCTTTTATGTTCCACCGGTCACTTTGATGTTTCCATATATCTTCTGCTGGTAACCATTTCAGGAGCAGCATTTCTGGGTTCCTCTTTCGGTTATTACTTCGGGGAACGAGCGGGTAAAGAGTTGCTTCATCGAAAAGAGAATCTCTTTTTCAAACGTAAATACCTGGATTCTGCACAAGCCTTTTTTGAACGCCATGGAGGCTTTGCCTTGATCATGGCTAGATTTCTTCCTATTATCAGAACCTTTGCTCCCATCATTGCAGGAATGACCAAATTCGAGTATTCTAAATTTTTATATTATAACATACTGGGAGGAACGATCTGGGTTTTCCTGATGCTTTTATTGGGTTATTTCCTTGGACTCTTTATTCCGCAAGCCAAAGATTATATTGAATACCTGATCCTGGGTATTGTCATTATAACTTGGATTCCGGTTGTCATTACCTACTTAAAAGAGCGTAAGAGACTGCAAAAATAATTGGCTGAGCTGCTTAATATTTGAAGAAAAATCCGTAATTTTTCCAATTATTTATTGCATTCATTTGCATTTTCATGGAACAACTTGGTTTTTGGTTTATATTCAATGTCGGGGTTTTGAGCCTTTTGGTACTTGATCTCGTCGTTCTCAATAGAAAAAATGAAACTGTATCGGTAAAATCTGCCTTATGGTGGAGCGCCTTTTGGATTGCACTTGCCGGTGCATTTAATCTTTTTATTTACTATTGGAAAGGAAAAGAGCCTGC
>JAQBNS010000125.1 GCA_028288405.1 Chitinophagaceae bacterium | reverse complement strand
GCCTTAAGCACCATCTCCATTTCAGGGAAGATTGCACCGTTTCTCATCCTAAATCGTTCTTCTGAAAACCTTTTGCCAGTATCCTTAAATCCTAAAGATTTATAGAAATTTATCGCCTTGGTATTGTATTCCACAACCTCTACATAGATGTCTTTCTCGGAGTCAAAAAAAGATTTAACTTTTCCCCAAAACATTTTCCCAATTCCTTTTCCTTGATATCCAGGTAAAACATACATTGCTTGAAGTTTATTTCTGGCGGGTTCTATTTTGAAATATCCAACCCCGACGATTTCTCCACTGACTTTTGCTGTTAGGAATAATTCATTATCTTTCATCTCTCTTATACTTCGTTTTCTCTCCTCGATATTTTCCGGTATAAATATATTTCGATGTCTATATTCTAAATCTTCAACTGTTATATTAAATTCTTCGTTTGGATATGTCGCAAGCCAGGTGTCGTAGAATACTTTTTGAATAACTTCAGCATCTTCAGGAATTGCTGGAGCAATAATAATTTCAGAACTTTTCATCTCTTTAGAATATCACAAGCCGGTCATATGGTACGAAGTTGGAACCTTTAATCAAACTTAAAGGAGTTTATTATTCTGTCTGGGGATTCAGATTTATCAATGAAAATTGCTACCCAAAAAATATCTTTACCTTTCTGAAAAAAATATTCATGATTTCTCTTTCTACTAGCATATCCTAATTGAATATATTTACTTTCCATACCATTAATATTTATAGTTTTTTCTTCTATTAGATAATCTGAAGATATGTCTTGTTTTAATAATTCTATATATTTTATAAGATCAAATTTTTTTATAATAGTTACAGATATTCCTTTATCTTCACTTGTATCTATCTCATACTGCATTTGTGGCGACCCAGAATATTGATTAATCATTCCTGGGGTTGGAGGAGGTATGTTTAAATAGTTTTTTGTAGCAATTTCAAAACCATACTCACTATTTTTATAGATATGAGATTCCTCATTAGTATCCGGGGTTACATTTCTTGATCTAATATAAAAACCTCCTACTAGCAATATACAAATCAGACCACTTACTAAGAAGTATTTTTTCATAATTTTATAATATCACGAGCTGGCCACATGGTATGAAGTTTGGAACCTTATTACAAACAAAAAAGCCCGTTAGGGCTATTTTGTAACGTCCTTAGATTATCTGCTATTGGTTATACCAAGTACTCTGCCAATCCCTCATTTGTCCAATTTCCTTTGTTTGAGCCGATATGATTACATTTGCCATATCCTTTAATTCTTGATGCCTAGCATTCTTAAGGGCCGCCTGAGCCATTTCTACCGCACCTTCATGATGAATTATCATTTCGGACAGGAAAGCTTGATCAAATTCTTCTCCTGTTTTGCCATTAAGACCGGTCATCATACTCCCCATAGAATCATTCATCATACTTCCATTAGACATCATTTTCCCATCTGGCATTTGATGTATACCCGCATGCATTGGACATACATGTCTAAATCCGGCCATAGAGAACAAACGACCTAGAATCAATCCAATTACAAGAACCAATACAAGAGTTCCAATTTTTTTATTTTCCATAATCTTAGTTTTAGTTTTAATCGAAACAGTAACCTCTAGCGAGACCGCAACCAGGTTCAAAGAACCATGTAATTAAAATTTCTGAACTTTAGGATTAAGAAGACCGTCTGAAAAAATTCTAGTATAGAGATCCAGAGGCAATTGAGCATTGAAAGTTCTTATTTGGGAACTAGATGGAGGACTGTAATTATCAGTTAGAAATCGTCTTACATATATAACAAAAACCACCGAAGCAATAAGAAGCAGAAGAGTATCAATACCTGGGTTAAAAATTAATGTTTTTTGCCAAAAAGTTAGATGGGCGAATGGAGTTAAGGTACAGAGAGATTCTGGACCTGTGGTAATTGGGCAATCCCCAGCATGATGTCCACCCTCTGCCATTTGTAAGGCGTGAGAAAAAGAGAAAACACTAGCACCGATAAAGGCGATCAAAAGCAGAAAACCTATAAGATTGTTAGCTTTAATCTTCATACTTACTATTATACTCCTCATTTTATATAATGCTTAACATGACATATCAAGAATTTATAAAAGAACTTATCAATCGCTTTGTAGAAGAACAAGTAATTATTATGGATCTAAGAGCTGAAGTTGGATTTCTCAGAAGATTTGTCGAAAATCAAAATCTACCCGGCTTTAAAGAGCAGCAAGAAGAAATGATTATAGATTTTTTAGATAGACATCCTTCAGGCCAATAATAAAAAGTGTGGGCTTGCCACATGGTACGAAGTTGGAACTTGTATCATTGACATGCGGATGAAATAATAGTATTTTCATTCAAGGTCAGTTCGTAAACCATCCTTCAAGGAGAAATTGTGCCACCTCTACCTACAGGGATTGCTATTGGTGTCTGGGTATTAGCAACCACCGGCTATCTGAGTATCTGCTTCATTGGTTGGTACCTACTCGCAGCATTCAATTACGGAATGAACAGTGGGCAGTTAGGAAGACATCGCTGGCTCTTTCCATTCGAGTGCTTTGCTGAGGAAGTGGTCTGCTACCTACCCGGTGGCAAACAACACCGAATTAACTTTATTACACAGCGAATCGGTGACTGGGAAGGGTTCATGGTCTCTGGAAGCGCGGGTAAGTCTTGGAGTTATGAAGAGATTCGAGAAAAAGGAATTCATGAGGAAGTGTTTTATGGAATGGTCGGAAGTCATTTCGGTTTCTGGTCAACAACCTTCCTCACCTTCTTCGGGTCTCCCATCATCCTAGCTTTGAATATTGCATTCTTTTCATTGATTGCAATTATCGGAGGCATCGTCCAGCTCGGACTACTAGTTGCTA
>JAQBNS010000117.1 GCA_028288405.1 Chitinophagaceae bacterium | reverse complement strand
AAGCTATTCCTAAAGTCGGCACAACAAACTTCAAAGGAGGAGTTGTACTTATAGAATTCAATGAAGAAATAGAAGTAGATCCCAACCTTAATAATATTATTGTATCTCCACTTATAGAAGGACAAATAGAAATCAAAGAGAAAAAGAAAAAATACCTTGAGATCACCATACCCTATGCACTAAAAGAAAACACAACTTATAGCATCAGTCTTAACAATAGCGTAAAAGATATCACTGAAGCTAACATATTGAAGAACGTTACCTATGCCTTTAGTACAGGTCCTTTACTCGATTCTTTAACATTGAATGGTAGTACCATTAACATCGAAACCAAATTACCTATAAAAGAAGCTCTAATTGGTCTGTATGAAAAATCAGATACCGTAAATATTAAAAAACACAAACCTCTTTTTTTGACATATTCTGATGCACAAGGTATTTTCCAATTTAACTACCTTAAAAAAGGCGAGTATAGTTTAATTGCTCTGGAAGATAAAAACAAAAATCTCTTATTCGATAATCAAGAAAAAACAGATTTCATACCATCCATTTCTCTAACCTCTGAATTTAAAAAACCTCTTACTCTAGAGTTAAGTGTTAGCGATACAAGTGGAAATAAATTATTATCTAAGAAACCAAGTCCGCTAAAACAAGAACTTACTTTCCGAAACGGAATAAAAAAATACAACTACAAAACTTTCAATACTACCAACAAACTATACATCTTCCAGGATAAAAAGAAAGCAAAAAATATTACTATATACACTAGAAGCTTCGAACAAGATACTTTAGCTTTTATACTTTACACAACGGACTCGCTTGGAAACAATTCCATTGATACATTGAAAATTGATCGTCAAAAAAAGGGTGTTTATAAAGAAGCCATATCTTTCAGTTCTACATCAAAAGACATATTAAGCGGATCAAATATATTAGCCTTTGTAAGTAGTAAACCTATTACTCAATTCATACCAGACAGCATCTTTATTAATGGAATAACAATAACTAATAAACCATTCTTCAGTCAAAATAATGATTCTCTATTTCTAAGCTTAACACCTGCTGAACTAAAGCATGATACTACTAAAGTAGATTTTAGAAAAGGAAGTCTAATTTTCTATGATCAGGATAGCTTAAGACAAAACTCTTTCCTTTTTACTAAAGCCGATCCAGCTAATTATTCTAGTTTGGAAATGAAAATACAAACGAAGGAACCGAATTATATAATTCAATTATTAACAGAAGATTATACAATTTTATCAGAATACAAAAATATAACTATTCTCAACTACAATTATATTAATCCTGGTGTATATAGAATACGTGTAATAGTAGATAAAAATGGCAATGGATATTGGGACCGATCTAACCCCCTCATTAATCGAAAAGCGGAACCCATTTATTATTACAACAATGACAAAATTAACCTTAAACCCAATTGGGAATTAAAGGATTTAATGTTCATATTTTAATAAATTGTGTGTAAAATTGATCGGTATTATTAGGTTATTAATTTATACACATAACATATTAAATAACTGATAATAAGATAATTACAAATAAACTATATCCACCAAAATCAGTAAATAACCCACAAATCACTGTATTTATCTGTGGGAATGATTTAAGATCTGTTTTTAACTTTTCCAATATGACAAAATCTCCTACAACAGGTTTACAGATCAAACTAATACCCTATTTTTCAACTGTGAATATCCCTGTAGGAAAGTAATGTATACAGAAACAAAAAAATAGTAGAATCAATAAACCAAAGTATATCAATTGTTTAACAAAAAGATCATATCAGAAATAAGGCAACAGTTTTTAAGCCCAAAGAAACAATACTGTGTACAAGTAAGTTTTACACTTTCCCACAGCCCTAATAAGTAATAATAACTTATATATAAATATAATATTAATATTATATACCGAGTTGGAAGTCTAAAAGCCTTTCTTGAAATTCAATCCATGAGAAGGAAATTCTTTATCTATTTTAATATTTTAATAATTGTAAGTTCTATTTCGGCGACCGCTCAGGATCGTTTATTGGATCTTGCACAACAATATGTGGAAACGGGTGATTTTGAAAAGGCGATTGTAGTTTATGACCAAATCTACAAGGAGGGCTCCAGTAACGAAAAAATTTTTCCGGGGTACTATCCCCTACTTTTAAAATTCAACCGGTCTAAGGATGCTGAAAAGTACCTTCAGCAGCTTATTAAATCCAGCTCTGATCCCCTTCCATACCAAATCGATCAATTGTTACTTCATGAGCAATTAAACGGTGCCGAAAAAACGACAAAGGAATGGGACAAATTTTATCAGAATCTGGCCAGGGATCGCAATCAGACATTAAAAGCCAGTACCTTATTATTATATAAAGAACAGACAACCAGAGCCAAAGAACTTTTGATCGCTTCTAGAAAGAAGAATAGCGAACAAGGCCTATACGCAGCAGAGTTGGGAAGTATTTACCTGAAAACCAACGAATATCAAAAAGGAATAGATGAGTTTCTCCTCGCCATGGAAAATGAACCGGAGAAAAGTGAGGAGTATAGAAATTACCTTCAAAACGTGTTAACAACTCCGGAACAAATGGATTTGTTAGAAATTACTCTGATTGAAAAAGTTCAGAAATATCCCGAGAAGGAATTGTACAGCGATCTGATCATTTGGCTATACATTCAACAAAAGAGTTTTGATAAAGCATTCGTTCAGGTTAAGGCTCTTGAAAAACGAAATAATTTTTTCCGAGGCTCACGCCTCATGGAACTGGGAGGAATAGCTTTTGAAAATCAGGATTATGAAGTAGCGCTTCAGGTTTTTCAATATGTCGAAAGAGAATTTCCCAATACACCCAATTATTTTATCGCTAAACGCTTTATCATTCAAACTCGAGAGGAACAAGTAAAACGAGAATATCCAGTAGATAAAAATAAAATACATTTGCTGATTAATGATTACAAAGCATTAACTCAAGCTTCCGGACCTAACAACTTGGTGAATACCAGTGAAGCAAAAATCAGCATGGCCTTGTTGTACGCATTTTACCTCGATCAACACGATACGGCCATTGCCATTTTAGATGAAGTCATCGCAACATCCGTTTATGATCTTCGGATGAAAAACAAAGCAAAAGTTAATTTAGGCGATATCTATTTATTGAAAGGAGAACCTTGGGAATCGACCTTGATTTATTCGCAGGTGGAAAAAGACATGAAAGAAGATCCGCTGGGTCACGAAGCAAAACTGCGCAACGCAAAATTATATTACTACAAGGGAGAGTTTGAATTGGCACAAGAACAACTCGATGTATTGAAAATGGCAACATCCAGAGAAATCAGTAATGATGCGATTCAATTGTCTTTGCTCATCCAAGACAATACCGGTCTTGATACTACTACAGATGCCATGATGGCATATGCTGCTATTGACCTGTCTATTTTTCGCCACCATTACGCAGAAGCATTAGTTGCTAGCGATTCTCTGCTTGTAAAATTTCCGGGTCATTCACTGACCGATGAAGTATATTGGTTAGAATATGTGGTGTACCGTCAGATTGGAAAACCTACGCAAGCCTTGCAACAATTGGAAAAAATTAACTTAACTTATTCGCAGGATCTTTGGGGTGACGATGCCATGTTTTATACGGGAGATCTTTACGAAAAAGAATTAAAGGATCCGACCAAAGCGATGGCCAGCTACGAAAAAGTATTGCTTAATTTTCCGGGTAGTACGTTTAGTGTAGAAGCGAGAAAAAGATACCGTCGCTTGAGAGGCGATAAATTATAAAACAGAAGCGTTTTCTGTTGTAATTAAAAGAAAAAAGGTTTTTACGAATATACATATCCATTATAACTACTGATATCCGCTATGAATGTAACACGAGTTTTTGACCTTATTCCTCATCAACTGGAAAGCTTTCCGCAAGACGTCATGTTCAGCATGAAAGTAAATGGAGAATGGAAGGGACACTCCACAAAAGAAGTAAAAAAAATAGTGGATGAACTGGGTTTGGGTTTTCTAAAACTGGGTTTAAAAAAAGACGATAAAGTAGCCATCATTTCTGCTAACCGTATCGAGTGGAATTTGATTGATTACGGAGTGCAGCAATTGGGAGTGGTCAGTGTACCGATGTATCCTACGATTACAGAAGAAGATTACCGTTATATTTTTCAAGATGCAGGTGTAAAAATTGTTTTTGTTAGCAACGACGAACTTTATCAAAAAGTAAGTCGAGCCATCGAAGGCATCAGCAGCATTCAGGCGGTTTATTCTTTTGAACACATCAGTGGAGTGAAACACTGGACAGAAGTACAACAACTTGCAAATGGCGGAAATGTTGCAGATCTGGAACCTTACAAAGCAGCAGTAAAACCAGAAGATTTATTAACCCTGATCTATACCTCAGGAACGACGGGCAACCCGAAAGGAGTAATGCTCACACACAATAACCTCATCAGCAATTTCAAATCTTGTGCACCTTATATGCCGGTGGATCATAACCACCGGGCTTTGAGCTTTCTTCCTTTATGCCATGTGTATGAAAGAATGTTAAATTACCTTTATGCTTTTTGTGGTGTTTCCATTTATTATGCGGAAAGCATCGATACTATCAGTGATAATTTAAAAGAGGTTCATCCGCACATTTTTGTATCGGTTCCGCGTCTGTTGGAAAAAGTATTTGATAAGATCAATGCAAAAGGAGAAGAACTGACCGGCATTAAAAAGAAATTGTTTTTCTGGGCGAAGAATTTAGGTTTGCGTTATGACTTATCCAACAGCTTAGGTTTTTGGTACAATTTGCAATTGAAGATTGCGAACAAACTTATTTTCAATAAATGGAGAGAAGCATTGGGAGGAGAGGTTCGTGCAGTAGTTTCCGGTGGTGCGGCTTTGCAACCACGATTGGCTCGTGTATTCTGGGCGGCTCGTATTCCTATTTTGGAAGGATATGGATTAACGGAGACTTCTCCAGTGATTGCGGTAAACCGTTGTCAAATGGAAGACAACCGTGTCGGAACGGTAGGCCCATTGATCGAAGGAGTAGAAGTGAAATTTGCAGAGGATGGAGAAATCTTGACCCGTGGCCCTCATGTGATGAAGGGTTATTACAATAAACCTGATTTGACCAAAGAAGCAATCACTGCCGACGGATGGTTCCATACCGGAGACATTGGAGAATTTGTAGAAGGCCGTTTCCTGAAAATCACCGATCGTAAAAAAGAAATGTTCAAGACCAGTGGCGGAAAATATGTAGCGCCACAGTCTATGGAAAATAAATTTAAAGAATCTCGCTACATAGAGCAGGTCATGGTATTGGGAGATGGACGTAAATTTCCATCGGCATTGATTGTTCCTTCGTTTGACAGTGTAAAAAGTTGGTGCGGCATCAAAGGCATTCCTTACACAACAGACGAAGAGATGATCAAGAATCCTAAAGTACTGGAAAAATTCCAACGTGAAATGGACGAGTACAACGAACATTTTGCACAATACGAGCGCGTGAAAAAATTTGCTTTGCTGCTCAAACTATGGTCTATTGAAGGAGGAGAGCTTACCGCCAAATTGAGTTTGAAGCGAAAAGTGATTCTAGAAAAATACAAAGACCAGGTAGAAGAAATGTATAAAGAGTAAATGACAAAAGCCTTCGAAAGAAGGCTTTGTTGTTTTCTTCACGAGGTAAATAAGAATGACCAATCAACAAATTCATAAAGCACTAAACTTTTTCATCGCCTTTGTTTGGTTAGTGAACGGATTATATTGTAAGATTCTCAACCTGGTACCTCGTCATGAACAAATTGTAGAACGAATTCTAGGCAACACATTTTCCCCAACACATTTGACTAAAGTCATTGGCATAGCAGAAATACTTATGGCCGTGTGGGTGCTGAGTGGAATTAAGAAACGCTGGAATGCGGTAACGCAAATCGTTATTGTGGCCACTATGAATAGTATAGAATTTGTTCTTGTTCCGGATTTATTGCTTTGGGGGAAAATGAATATTGTTTTTGCAGTTGCATTTATACTGGTGATTTATTGCAACGAATTCTATTGGGGAAAAGAAAGCATTCAAGAAAATTAACATGTTGTCATTCCTTAAAAATCATCCCTTTGCCGTAGAAGCATTTTTTGAAAGCTCTCAAGTCCTGACGTTTGCCGTTCCTAAAAATCAATTGCAACAAATGATTCCGTCCTGTTTGGAATTGGACCTGTTGCATGATGAATGGGCATTTCTGGCAGTGGCCATGGTTCAGACAAAAGATTTAAGACCCAAAGGGTTTCCACGTTTTACAGGCAACGATTTCTTTCTTGTTGGATACCGTATCTTTGTCAAATACATAGATCAGCAAGGAAAAAGAAAAAGAGGTTTATACATTATAAAGTCAGAAACGGATAAAAAGAAAATGGAATACCTGGGAAATATATTTACCCATTATCAGTATACTACAACAGACATCAGTCTATGGCGTGAAAAAGAAATGCTCACTATACAATCTAAGCGATCGGATTTTGAAGTGGAGATAGAAGAGACAAAGGAGGAAATAGCATTACCTCTCGATTCTCCGTTTAAAGATTGGGTCGAAGCCAGAAAATTTGCAGGTCCTTTGCCATACACTTTTACTTATATGCCGGAGAAAAGAGAAATGCTTATTATAGAAGGTGTACGACAAGATTGGAAACCTCAACCGATAAAAGTTAAAGATTACCGCTTTTCATTTTTATCTTCTTTAGGTCTTAAAGATGTGGTGTTGGCAAATGCTTTTATCATCAAAAACATTCCTTATTATTGGAAAAAAGGAAAGATAGAAAAATGGAACAGGTAAGAAAACCTTTTCAAGGTATGTGGAATATTGTCCGGTTCAACTGGCCTTTTTATGTTTGGGCGTTGTGCTTTTTTTTATTCATGGTAGGGACAGTAAGCATAATACCTGAATCCTATCGAATATATGGCTACTGGATTTGTATGAGTATCGCTTTGGTGTTTCTCATTTCTTTGCTTGTTTCCTGGTATGTATACGATTTATCTAATCTATATGATTTAGATTGGGCAGATGAATTGCCGATAAAAAAAGGAGACCGATTGGTAAACATCCATGCAGGATTTGATGAATGTTCTGTTTTATTGAAAGCAAAGTTCCCTGATGCTCTACTCACAGTCTTTGATTTTTACGATCCATTGAAACATACAGAAGCTTCTATTAAAAGAGCACGAAAAGCGTATCCACCATTTCCTGGTACAGAAACCATAAGCACAACAAAATTATCGCTGGAAGAACATTACGCAAATTATATATTTGTCCTGTTGTCTGCACATGAGATAAGAAATCGGGAAGAACGGATTTGTTTTTTCAAGGAACTTAATAGAATTTTAAAACCTCAGGGAGAGATTATAGTGGTAGAGCATTTAAGAGATACGGCAAATTTTTTAGCCTACACGATTGGGTTTCTTCATTTTCATTCGAAGGCGATCTGGTTTGAAACATTTCAGAATGCGGGACTTAGCGTTAAACGCGAAGAAAAAATCACACCTTTCATTTCAGTATTTACACTTCAAAAGCATGGTGCTTCATTATAAGGTAATAGGATTACTACTGATCGTGTTGTCTTTGATTCACGTAATTTTCCCTAAGTATTTTAACTGGGAAAAAGAGTTAAGTACGTTGAGTTTGGTTAACCGACAAATGATTTACGTTCACACGTTGTTCATTGCTCTTGTTTTATTATTAATGGGAATGCTTTGTTTTACTTCAGGGGAAGAACTGGTTGAAACGACACTTGGGCGAAAAATAGCATTGGGTTTCGGGATCTTTTGGTTTGTGAGATTGATTGTTCAATTTCTGGGTTATTCCTCTAAATTATGGAAAGGTAAAACATTTGAAACAAGTGTACACATCGTCTTCTCTTTATTCTGGGCCTACCTGAGCGTTATCTTTTTGTTGACGTATTTTAATTGATGCATCATTTCTCCGAAATCGTTTTCGGAATTCCTCTCACAACTTCGTCCAACTCTTCGGTCGGCATATTAAGGTAATCGGCCATTGTTTTTGTTCTTCATTCAGTTTTGTAAAGAGAAAAAATGGTCTTGCTAAAATAGAATAAAAGGCAAGCGAAAATACCGCAATCCATTTTTCAAAGGGTTCAACAACGTACCATTGTCTTGCCTGTAATCTCCAAATACAGCACCACCCAAACGATGCCTGCGGATATACAACGTTTTTTTGCGGATTGTTTTTTTATCGTCGTAAGAAATAAACACACCGTTTTTATTATTGTACAAGTAACGCGCTTTTGCTTGTTTGTCCCATAGTTTTTGGTAATCCGGCTGGTCCACATAATGTGTGGCGATACTTTTATATGACAAGTCATCGGTGACTTTACTTTCCGCCCATTGGTACAAACCGTTATAATCTTCGTATGCATTGTTCCAGCCTTTTCCATAAAAGGCAATACCCATCACGAGTTTGCGGGAAGGAATATTATGGTTCACATATTCTCGTACCGTTTTGTCGACGGAAAGTCTCATCCAGGAATCGGTGCGGGAAGGATACAAATTGCTGTGATGACAGGTGACCAGTGTGCCGGATATACCGGCTGCATTTAATATTTGTACTTTGTAGTCAAATGTTTGAAGCGTAATGTAATCCAGGCATTGATGGGCGACGTTCAACTTGGATCGGAATAAATACTGGCGCTTACTGCTGCCGGTCATACTAAGCAAATACTTGTTTTTCTTTTTTCTACTCTCCGCTTTACTCTGTGCATCCAGCTTTGCGCGTAAGACTTCCAGCAACAATACCAGATTCTCCTGGTCTTTTGGATTGAAGGCATTTCCGAACATTCCTCTGGGTTTTAGTTCCCAATGAATTTCTACGCCATCGAGTTGGTATTTTTTTATGTAGCTGACAATAGATTGAGCAAATTTCAATCGGCTGCTGTCGCTGGCTACTGCTTCAGAGAAACCGGCCGAACCGTTTTCTCCACCGACAGCGATTAATACTTTTAGGTTGGGGCGAATGACTTTAAGACGGTTGAGTTGTAATAAATTAATAGAGTCGTTTATTCCTTCCGCAATTTCTCCTTTTGAAACAGTAGCAAAAGTATAATGAAGGTGTGTGATTTTTTTTGCTTCGATGTTGGAAGAAGTAATCAGGCTGTCGCCTGAAATGTAGGCGATGACTTTATAGTGTCTTTGTCCGTAGACCAGGGAGGAAGAAAAAATCAGCAAAATGATCACAATAAACCTCATAAATAAACGACTTAATAATGTATGTCAAATCTGCGTCAAATATTGCATATTTAAAAAAAGCGAAGTCTTTCATTGTTTGCATAAAAGGATTAATGCTTTGCAAAAGGGTTTTATATAAATATCAGGTATATTAACCCTTGTTAAACCCTCTTTTGACAAACGAATCTAACGACCGCTAATAAACAAATCACTTAAACTGTTCAGACATGTTCTTCCTTCTCGTTCTTCTTGTTATTGCTGCGCTGATTGTCTTTTGGCTGATCGGCATTTATAATTCTTTAGTTAGTTTGCGCAATCGCAGAGAACAGGCTTTTGCAGATATCGATGTGCAGTTGAAACAACGCAGTGACCTGATTCCGCAATTGGTAGAAACGGTAAAAGGATATGCCGGACACGAAAGCAAAACTTTATTGGATGTTATCGCTGCCCGCAACAGTGTGTTGAGTGCAGGCACTATCGAAGAAAAAATAAAATCAGACAGCCAGTTGACCACGGCTTTGCAAGGCTTAAGACTGACTGTAGAAGCCTATCCGGATTTGAAAGCCAATCAAAATTTTCTGCACTTGCAACAAGAGATCGCTGACATTGAAAACAAACTGGCTGCTGCTCGTCGTTTCTTCAATGCGGCAACGAAAGAATTGAATACTTCCGTAGAGTCTTTCCCAAACAATATCATTGCTACCCGTTATGGATTTAAGAAAGAAACGTTGTATGATTTGGGTGTGGAGAAGAGAGTCGTGATGGAAGAGCCTCCGAAGATTCAGTTTTAAGTACCAATAATTTAGAAGATTATTAAGAGAAAGGCATTTGTATGGGTTTGGGCGTGCCCCTCCGGGTCGGGCTATCCGCTTCAAGTCCTCGCTCGGTTATCCTCGCCGCTTAATCAAACTGTAAAACTCGCTGTGGGCTTTCCGCTTCTATCCCTCACGCAAACCGAATCGTTTAATTTCAAAATATAAATTCTACACGTGGCATATATAGGAATACAACAACAAATTCGAAGCAACAACAGGAAATCTGTGGTGTTGCTGATTTTGTTTCCTTTTCTTTTAATCGTGTTGGCCATTTTGGTGACCCGGTCGGTGCAGCTTGCTTTTTTTCTGATGATCGCTTGTGCGGTATGGTTTGTGATTGCCTATTTCATGCACGGTCAACTCATTCAAAAGGCTACAACTTCCAGACCTTTATCCAGAAAAGAAAATACGCGGGTGTATAACCTGCTGGAGAATCTTTGCATTTCGCAAGGTATGCCCATGCCGAAGCTCAATGTTATCGATGACGATTCACTCAATGCATTTGCCAGCGGCATCAATCAGGAAACTTTTACCATTACACTTTCAAAAGGGATCATTGAAAAACTCAACGACGAAGAATTGGAAGGAGTCATTGCACACGAGCTTTCTCACATCGTCAATCGTGATGTGCGCTTGTTGATTGTGTCCATTGTCTTTGTGGGGATTTTCGCTTTTATTTCTGAGATGGCCATTCGTAACATTGGACTTTTCGGAAGAGGAGATAATAAGAAGAATAATATACCGATGATACTGATTGCTATTGTGGTAGCTGTTTTGGCTTATGTCATTGCGCAGCTTTTACATTTTGCCATTTCCAGAAAACGTGAGTACCTCGCAGATGCCGGCGCAGCGGAAATGACAAAGAGACCTTATGCCCTGGCTTCGGCTTTAAAAAAAGTAGCAGGCGACCCATACATTGAAGCAGTAGAACGCAGGGATGTTGCCCAACTGTTCATGCACAATCCGCAACTGGCTAAAAAAGATTTTTTCGGATCGTTGTTCGCCACGCATCCTCCGATTGAAAAGCGGATTGAGATTTTAGAGCAATACGCGTAAAGTTCAGAAAGAGAGCGGAGAAAGAGTGTTCATACTTCGCTGTTTATTCATCCGTTGGTGCAAGCGTTTCGCTTGTACTTATAACAACATAGAGCGTCCCGCTCGGGGGTTGCACTCCACGAATACTTTGTGTTTCATATGAACCTCTTACTTTTTTTATTTACCCAAAAGAAAAGGGTGTCACTAGATATCTATTGAAAAGGCCTCTTCAGGGGATTTAACGGTAAGATAAGTTTCGATAAGATCAAATATTTTTCATGAAGTGAAAAATATTCTCCACTCTTCTGATTCGGTTTGACCTCAATAAGAAGTAGAACCAACGCTCGTTTACATACCAATCAAAACAGTTCATTCTTTGCATTAAGTGATTGCTTTTTATTTTTAGCGCATCTTAACAATCCGTTTATAGCACATAAAAAACAGAACCGAAGTGCCGCTAATCCTTGCTAACTCTTTGTTGCAAAGCGGGTCACGTAAATAAAAAGCTTTTATTTACCTGTTTTTTTTCTTTCCTTTAACTCATTACGTAAACAAATGTATGAAGAGAATTAGTGTAGCATTCAGTATAGGGTTTTGTTTGATTGTCAGTTTGTCTTTTGGCAAAACGGTGGTGAAGAAAAATGAAACCGGAGCTTGGGAATTGCTGGTGGACAACAAACCTTTTAAAGTAAAGGGCGTCACTTTTGGAGGTGATGCAGATAAAGCTACTATTGGAAAGAAATTAAAAGACCTGCAATTTCTAGGGGTGAATACCATCCGGATCTGGGGTACCAATGAGACCACGAAAATTTTACTCGACAGCGCGAATGCCTACGGCATTAAAGTGATGGTAGGAATCTGGCTGCGCCACGGTCGCCCGGGTATGGAAGCGGACGATAGTTTCGATTACCTCACCGACTCCAAAGGCATGGATGACATGTATCGCGATGCAATGAAAACAGTGGAGTTGTACAAAAACCATCCGGGTGTTTTATTTTTTGGTGTGGGTAATGAAGTATTCCTCAACATTGCTACGGATGCCGAGAAAAAAGTCTACGCACAATTTCTGGAAAAAATTTGCAGCGATATCAAGAAAGCCGATTCCGATCATCCGGTGGTTTCAGTAGAGGCCTGGACTTTTGGTTTGAAATGGTGGAAGGCGTATTGTCCTTCTGTTGACATCTATGGATTGAATGTTTACGGCGGAGGTGTTAATAATATTCCTGATGAAATGAAAAAAGAAGGAGTAGACAAACCTTATGTCATTACAGAATACGGAGTGAACGGAGAATGGGAAGCGAAGAAAGATAAAAACGGATTAACCATCGAACCAGGTGATCAGCAGAAATACGATGTCATTGCACCGGGCATTAAAAACTGGATCGAGTCCAAACCCAATTGTTTGGGAGTATATATCTTCCATTACGAACAAAATAAAAATTTTGGATCGGTATGGTTGCTGTTGTATTATGGTGACAGCTACCGTCCTGCTTACTGGGCCACGAGAGAAGCCTTCACGGGTAAGCGTCCGGTCAACAATATTCCTGTTATCAAAACTTTTGAGTTGCCGGATTCTGCTAAAGCGCCTGGCATTTGGGTAAAAGTGAAACTCGAGACAAATGATGTGGAGAATGATCCGTTGAATATTAGCTTCCACTACAATCAACGCACAGGCAGCCGCGCGAGAAGAGATCAGATCAATGTCTTAGAGTCCAGAGGAAATTTAAAAGACGGATTTGAAATTCTAATCCCCAATGAAAATGGGGTGATCAAAGTGTATGCCTTTGTGAAAGACAGTTACAATAACTTAGGTATTGCCTCTACTTCCTTCGTGATTAAAAATGGCAAGGGTGTAGATAAATTTGTGCCTGGAGCGAAAACGACGTTACCGTTTTATATTTACAAAGACGGAAAAGATTTGCCTTACATTCCAAGCGCCTACATGGGTGATTTCCAATACATGCGTGTGGATGCAGAAAATAAAAATTTCATCAAAGAAGGCGCAGCTTCGCTGCGTATCAGTTATGGCAATGGCAGCGGCTGGTTTGGATTAGGCTTTGTAGATCCGGTCAATGACTGGGGTGATCGTGCGGGAGGATTTGATTTGACAGGCGCGAAAACATTTTCTTTCTGGGCCAAATCGAGTTCAGCCGATGCCGAAGCAACGATCGGTTATGGTATGATCGACAGCAACAAAGAATTTTATGATACCGACAAACGTTCGAAAAAAATCATGCTGACGACGGAATGGAAAAAATATGAAATCGCTATTCCAAAAAATGCCGATCTGCGCTGCATCAAGACAGGCTTGAATATTTATTCGACGGGAGTTGGAGCACCGTTTTCGATTTATATTGATGAGGTGAAGTTTGAGTAAGAGAGGAACGAGCGAGGAGCAAGGAGGGACGGAAAAGGAGAAATAGAAATAGTATATAAAAAAGAGCCGCTGCGAATTTCGCAGCGGCTCTTTTGTTTCGTACCTCGTACCTCCTCGCTCGTCTCTATTATTTGCAGAATACTTTTTTCGTATTCGCTGCAGATGCGTTACCTAGTTCAGTGGCTTTGTCAAAGTCCTGACAGCCGCTTTCTTTTTGACCGATTTTTTGTTTGGCTACGCCACGGTTGTAAAATGCATTGCCGTTGGTTGCATCGATAGCGATGGCTTTGTCATAATCTTCGACTGCACCTTTGAAATCGTTCAGTTTGGCTTTCGCTGCACCACGGCTGAATAGAGCGGCACCGTTGTTTGCGTTCATATCCAATGCTTTGGTGTAATCTTCGTTAGCCCCTTTGTAATCCAACAAGACTTCTTTCACCGCTGCGCGGTTTAAGTAAGCGGATTCAGATTTTGCATCCAATTCTACCGCTTTGTTCAAATCCAATAGCGCCCCTTTGTAATCCTTGATGGCTTTCTTAGCATTACCACGGCTGTTGTAATAATCAGAAGCAGTAGGATTTAAACCAATGGCTTTGTTGAAATCTTCCATTGCTGTTTTGTCTTTGATCTCGTCTTTCACCACACCGCGGTTGTTGTAAGCCAGATCGTTCTTAGGATTCAGCTCAATCGCTTTGGTGTAATCGTTGATGGCACCGGTATGGTCCCCTTTGTTTTTGTACAAGTTACCTCGGTTTACATAAGCCAATTCACTTTTCGTATTCAACTCCAGTGCTTTGTCAAAATCATACATCGCTTCTGTTTCGTCGTTCAATTTCATTTTAGCAATGCCTCTGTATACATAGGCCTGATCATTTTTATCGTTGATCGCGATGACTTTGTCGGCATCGTCTTGTGCGCCTTTGTAATCTTTGGCGGCAGACTTGGCTTGTGCACGGCTCAATAATGCTTTTTCATTTTTTGCATCACCGGCCAATACTTTGTTATAATCTTCAATTGCTTTGTTGTATTCTTTTTGTTTCAGGTAAGCATCTGCTCGGGAGAATAAGGCACCTAAGTGACCGCTTTCGATTTCCAATACTTTTGTATAATCTTCTATAGCGCCTGCGAAATCACGCGTTTCGCTCTTTGCATTACCGCGGTAAAGGTAAGCCTCTTCGTTTTTCGGATCCAGCTCCAGTGCTTTGTTGTAATCTACTACGGCTCCTTTGTAGTCTTTGGATACTGATTTGGCAACGCCTCTTCTTACGTAGACGTCGTTCTCCGTCGTTTTCAATTCTACGGCTTTGTTGTAATCGGCCAATGCACCTTTGAAATCTTTTGTTTCTGCTTTGGCAACGCCACGGAAGAAATAAGTATCACCGTCGATAGGATCCAGTGCGATGGATTTGGTATACAAAGCGATCGCTGATTTGTTATCGCCCAATTGAGCCTTGGCATAACCACTGCGGTCCAAAGCCTCTTCGTTAGAGGGATTGATGGCGATGGCTTTGTCGTAATCGGCAGAAGCTTTGCTGTAATCACCCAAACCGGCGTTCGCGATACCGCGTTGCAGGAAAGCATATTCGTTTTTCGGATCCAGTTCAATGGCTTTGCTGTAATCTTCGACAGCGCCGGCATAATCTTTGGCTTCGAGTTTCACATCGCCGCTCTTGTTGAGCTTTTTGGCGTTCTGGCTATAGCCCATGGTGGTGACAACCAGGCCGGCCATGATAAGAAAGAGTGTTTTCATGCGTGTTGTGTTGTTAGTTTAGTTGAAAAAGAAATCGTTGAATATAAAGGTGTTGATGTTGAATCTATACTCGTATTTAGATCAAGGCCTACTGCACCGTTCATTTCTTTTTGCCCTTGTATAATACTTCTTAGCGGAGAAAATATTACATCTGTCTTGCCTCTTCCCCAAACCTCAGGACCCTAAAAGGACTTATTAAAAGCCTCTTTTTGTTGCTCTTGCTCTACACTCTTATGGAGTATAACTACGCGGCAAAATAAATATAAGTTATTTTTTTAAAGAACAAAGGGTAATAAGTCGTAAGTTATAAGTGTAGGAAAATTGGTCCGATTTTGACTTGCAACTTACAACCTATAGCTTACCACTTTATATATGGAAAACCTGACTTTACCCCGCCCGACAATACGCTGGAGAACACAATTTGATACCGACGAAGCGGCCGGTGGTTCAGGATTTTTCTCGCACGAGGCGATCCATGAAAGCGACAAACTGCTTGAGCATTACCTCTTTGCTTTGGAAACAGCGATCAGCGACGAGCAAATCTGGCAAGCCATTGAAAAAGTGGTACAAGGGTTTGATGCCCTGAATGTCGATTATGAATACTTCATTGAAAGCGATGAGAAGAAGGAATTGCTCAATTATATTCAAAAGGCTGCCGAAGCAGCGGGCTTGAAATATGAAGGAGACGTGACGGAGAAATGGAGAATGGAATGGTAAGGGGCGGAAAGAGAAGCAGAAAGAGTGAAAAAGAAACCAAAAGTCAAGCCTAAAACAGAGCGGAAGCCCAACTCCTCTCCGATTTGCTATGCCGAGAGCAAAGACCTTCGTCGGGAATATAAGGACGACAAAGAAAAACCAGCAAAAAAAAGAACATAGAAACAGAGCGAAAATGGCCACACTCCTACAGCTCTTGTAACTTGTGTTTAAACTTCTTCCGTAAGAGAAAGGATAAACCCCTGAAAATCTATGGAAAAGCTCTTCAAGAAATCCTTTACGGTTCTGCTTTTGCTGGTCCTGATGTCTTTTACCATACCGACTACCGTCTACATTTGCCTTTCGCCGGGTGCCAAAAAATACCATTACGATAGAGATTGCCGCGGCTTAGGAAATTGCACCCACGAAATTAAAGCAGTTTCGAAAGGAAGTGCGGAAGGAGAGTATGGCTTGGAATTGTGTGGGTGGGAAGATTGATATTTTTTGTCCTTAAAAAATCGTAGCTTGAAGAGTATACAAGTGACAGACGACGCAGTTTTTTTATTGAAGATGTTGAGGTATTGACATACAATAGTCAGTTGTATAAGAAAGGTACAGATTCTGTAAAACCCAATTGGGTTGATAATTATTCTTTGCAATTCCCATGGGCCTAATCATCGCACTTCTACTCTATCTCACCTTACAAGTGATGTTTCGGCTCAATACTTTTTTGCATGAGCTCTCGCATGCGGTGCCGGCGCTGTTGCTGACAAAAGATAAAGTGACGATTCATTTAGGCTCTTATGGTCAGGAGACCGGTAACATTCATTTTCGTGCGGGTCGATTGGAATGGTTTGTTAAATACAATATCTTCAGCTGGAGTGGAGGCTTGTGTAGGGTGTATGATCCGGAGTGTTCTACTCGTACTAATATTATTTATACGTTATGCGGTCCTGTTTTTCCGTTTCTGCTTTCGCTAAGTGCGTGTATTATTTTTTTGTTGCCGGATGGATATGAATGGTATAAGATTTTTTTCTGTCTGTTTACACTCGTTACTTTTTCCTCTATGGTGAGAAGTTTGGTCCCGTCTAGAAAACCAGTTATCATGGCCGATGGCAACATCACTTATAACGACGGCGAATCAATCAGGCGACAGCTTTCATTTGGTAAAGCGAAATCATTTTACGACAAAGCCGTATCATATTATAACAAGCAAGCGTATCCATTGGCTATTGTGGAGCTGGAACAGTTGTTACTTTTGAAGCCGACAAGTTCACAAGCTTATGAAGTATTGATCAGCTGCTACATGCAGGAGAAAAATTACAAACAAGCCAAAGGCATTGCCGTGAGATACGTGGAACATTGCAAAGGCTTAGATGATAGAGAATACGCCATGATTGCCTATGTCTATTCTCAGTTGAATGAACTGGAGCGTTCGCTCCATTACTACAGCGAAGCGCTAAAAATTAATCCGAGAAATTCCACTGTCTGGAACAACAAAGGCTATGCACTCAACTTGCTGGGCTATTATGAAAAAGCCATTCCTTGTTTTAGCAAAGCCATTTCACTCCATCCGCTTTTTGCTTTTGCTTACAACAACCTTGGTTATGCGCGCATCAAGATGGGTGAATTGGAAGAAGGATTTAAAAGTATAAAGCATTCCCATCGCTTAGACATGAACAACGCGTATGTCTACCGGAACTTCGGTATCTATTATTTAGAAAAAAAAGAATATGCAGAAGCTTTAAAGCAATTGAAAAAAGCGAAGGAAATAGATGCGACCGTTCCGGAATTGGAAGAGTTATTATCGAAAGCCAGCTATTACGCAGCAGAGTAACGAAGAAATTGTAATAAATTTATACCATGGAAAACATCAAAACGCATGCTCTCATTTTTATATTAAGCATTTTAACCCTCTTATCCTGTAATACTGAACCGGAGAAAATTCCAGAGGTTAAAGAATCAAAATGGGAAACGCAAACTATAGAAGAAACTCCCAAGCAAAAAGTCTCAACGGATACAGCTTTTTTCGATGATGAGTTTGCCTTGCAACCTTTTGAGTTAGAAAAAGAAAATCTAGTTACAGTCAAACAACTATTGGGTGATACGCTAACCGCAGATTATTTTGATTCAGAATATTATGAAGACGTGGAAAGTGATGTCTTCATCGTTAAGAATGGTAATTCTGAAATTGCTGTATTTAACAATGATAAGATCGATCATGATATTTTTTACAGTGCGAAGATTGCAGATCCGTTGCCTATATTCAAATACAACATTGTTGTGGGAATGAGTAAAAAGGATTTGAAGAAAGCTTTCCCTTATATCATTGAAGAAAATTTGAAGGCCAACGTGTTCGAATTTTCTTCCGGTGAAGCGACCAGTTATGTTTACTTAATCTTTGAAAACGGCAAATTGAAGCAAGTGATTTACTGGCCTTATACCGGATAATTTTTGT
>JAQBNS010000109.1 GCA_028288405.1 Chitinophagaceae bacterium | reverse complement strand
GCCACTGTTTAAGAGGTGTTTGAGAAGTATGGCGAAAAAAAAGTAGAAAAAATTACAACCTGTTTTTTTTCATTTCTGCTGCGATGTGTAGTGAATTTTCATCGCCTTTTTTTTCTAATTCATCGATGATGAGAGAATGATTTTTGTCGTCTCTGTTTTGAGATAACTTATACGCAGCGTGTACTTCGTTTACTTTGATCTCAAATCCTACAATACCCCTTAACTGTGCCGCTAACATAGGTGCTTCCATCTTATCTACCGATACAGGCTTTGAAGAATCAGCTTCGTATTTGTCTGTCATTTTTCGCAATTCCGTTAACAATTCGTCTTCTGTAAGAAGTCGCAAATGACCATAGATATGTACTGCCATATAATTCCATGTTGGAACATTGTTATGATCGTACCAAGAAGAAGAGATGTAAGAGTGAGCGCCTTGAAAAATGGTCAATACTTCAGTGAGTGCATCAAAGGTTTTCCATTGTGGATTCGCTTTGGAAAGATGACCTGTCAAAATGTGTTCTCCTTTTTCATTGGTGGTAAACAGCATGGGAATATGCGAAGCCAATAGTCGATCATTCCCTTTGCTTATTATGATACCAAATCCATTTTGACTTATAAAATCTGAGATTTTATCTTTGTCTTCAATTTTAAAAAAAGAGGGGATATACATATTTTTATTTTATAAAGATCTGGTGTGTCTCAAATGTAACGACATCACCAGATCTTAATTTTTTTCTTTTCTGAATTTCGATTACGTTGTTCACTTTTACTTCCTGATTGGTAATGCGAACGTTTGCTTCTCCACCTGTATTCACCAGCCCCATAATTTTCATAAGTTTGTTGAGTTCGATGAAGTCGTAATCTGTTAATTGAAATTCAGTCATGAGATATTTTATTTGTAATGGATTAGTTAGCGTCTAAGACATTTGGAATAGACATTTCATTGTCTTTGCTTTCTCCTCTTAGGTTTTCATAGAATTTAGTCATGGTCAATTGGTAGTAGGGAATAAGCCAAAGGAATCCTATACCAACAGTTAGTAGACACAGCAAAAACCATCCGAAGAAAGTTAGACCCAACACAAAATAGCGGGCTTTGTGTCCGTCCATCATTTGCTTACTTTTTTTCAACACTTCAGAAGCACTTAAATGAGGTTCTTCTGATAGAATAAAGAAAACTTGTGAATAGGAAAATGCTGCTATGATACCTGGAATGACTAATAACAATGCCCATAAAAAAACATAAAGCAACATCAATAAATAGGTAGCTAAAGCCGGCACAAAATTGTTGAATCCGGAAAAAATATCGGCAATCTTAGGATTGTTATTTTTAGAAAGATTCAAGTTAAAAGTTGCTGCACCTACTGCAAATGGACCTCCAATGACAAGTCCTAAAATGGATCCAACAAAGGGAATGACTTGAAGAGGTATAACAACAAGAAAATGTACGACTATAGCCCCGATTGCTAAGCCCCAATTCCCTTTTAATGAGTCTAGCGCATTTTGTTTTAGAGTTTCATACGATGCAATCATAAGAATAAAATTAAGAGGTTAAAAATAAATAAACTGAAGATTAAAACTGTATATACATGAATACTGAATATAGCTAAACTTAGAATAAAATCAAATACACGCAGAAGTTTAGCGGAAACCCGGAATGCAATAGTTAGTGAGGTGCCGTATTCAAAATGATTATAAATTAGCTTTGCCAGGGAAAGTATAATGATGGGGGTTTTATCCTATAAAGAACTGTAAAAGGTTCAATCTAAACAGTTTGTTTTTTTTAAATTTAACATCTACATTAACTGTTAAAGCGATGCATCATTCGCTGGATTGGTCCTTGTTGTTCTATTTTAATTTAACGTACGTCACATGAAAATTAAATTTCTTTTTAGCTTGGCACTATTTGCCTTTCTTTCTTGCGCTGTTACTGCGCAGACTTATCTTACACAGGTGAAGCCGGCAGGTAATAAGAGCTGGGGATATGCAAACAGTAAAGGTGAGCTAGTCATTCCTGCACAGTATGCAAAATGTTATAAGTTTTCAAGTGAAGGGTTGGCTCCGATTTATGATACAGAAAAAAGACAGTACTATTTTATCAATACCAAAGGTGAAACCTTGACTACTGAAATCAGCGGATTTAAACTGATGGATGGTTTTGGTGCAGATTTGTCTGGCTTCAATAGTGGTTTGGCACCTGTGAAAATCGGTGAAAAGTGGGGCTATATGAATGCTCAAGGTAAATTAGCCATTCAGGCTAAGTATGATAAAGTATCAGATTTTAATGAAGGATACGCTACTGCCATATCAGGAGGCAAGCATCTTGTTTTGGATACCAAAGGTACTGAAATACCGGTACCTGCAGAAGTAGTAGAATTGAAAGAGTTTTCTGGGAAGTATGCACCATTCAGAGCGGCGGATAAGAAATTTGGTTTTGTAGGAACGGATGGAAAGGTTGCTGTTCCTGCGCAGTATGAAAGTGTAGGATATTTTAGCGGTGGTCTTGCCTGGGCGAAAGACGCGGAAAGAAAATTGGGTTATATCAATTCAAAAGGCGAGTGGGTCATTAAACCTCAATTTACAGGTGGAAAAGAGTTTGACAGCGAAAGCGGATTTGCTCGTATCAAAGAAGGCGAGCAATGGGCTTATGTGAGTAAAACAGGGGAGATTTTAAGAGTTACTGATACACAAACATACGGCGATTTTTGTAATGGATTGGCAGAAGGGAAAAAGGATGAAAAGGTCGGATTTTTTAATACAAAAGGAGTATGGGTTATCGCTCCTCAATTTGAAGGAGTAAGAGATTTTAAAAATGGGTTTGCGGCGGCTAAGCTCAACGGGAAATGGGGTTTTATTGATACCAAAGGCAATTGGGTAGTACAACCACAATTTGACGGTATCAAAGATCTAGAGTTGATCAAATAGTTATACAAATGGATATAAAAAAGGCGAATGCAATTTTAGCATTCGCCTTTTTTTATTGTATCGATTAATACGTTCTATTTTTTAGCTGTAACAGTCGATTGTTTTTTTTTGTATTCATATGAAATCAGGTATATGAAAGCCAAAAAGCCCAGCATCAAATAAATATAGGGAGAGAGGATGCCTACACCTTCCATTACAATCTTAGGAAAGAAATAAATTAAAGTGCCAATAAATACAGTATAGAAAAAGAATCCAACAACAACAGGATAAAAGTAACTTCGATTGCTCCATATAGTCAACAAAAGAAATGCGAGGCCACATGAACCAACTAGTATTCCTTCCGTAATCTTGGTTTCATCCAGGCATAGAATAGAACAAAATGTCGAACCTATAAAAAGAGCAAAGAGAAATAAAGTGGAAGCTTTTAACGGGTTTTCGTGTAATGTATTTTCAGTCATTTTCTTAATTTTAAAAATATACGTCTAGTAAATATCCTGATCAGGTCTGGAAGCCATCACATGCTAAAAGAATGAAATTCTTAAAAAGAACTAGAACGTGTTGAGACAAAGGTAATGCTTGTTTTGTTAAGAATGAAAAATGGGATGTTAAATTAGACGTATATGTTATAAAATACCTATTAATGGGGATCTCCTGGAGTAATATGGGCTAAGGCTCAATGTATTCCTTTTCACTTTTTGCAATCACAAGCGTAGCTACGCTGTTGCCTATCAAATTGGTAATGGCTCTGGCTTCGCTCATAAATTTATCAATACCCAGTAAAAAGGCCAATCCTTCCACAGGTATTTTATGAAGCGTGGTAAGGGTAGACGCCAGTACAACAAATCCGCTTCCAGTCACGCCGGCCGCCCCTTTCGATGTAATCATGAGAATGCCTATAATGGTTAATAGTTCTCCAAAGCTCAAGGTAATGCCATACAGTTGGGCAAGAAATATAACAGACATGGATAAATAAATCGACGTACCGTCCAAATTGAAGGAATAGCCGGTAGGAATGACTAATCCGACAACGGGTTTGCTGCATCCCATACCTTCCAGTTTTTGCATGATAGAAGGCAAAGCACTTTCCGAAGAAGAGGTAGCGAGTACGAGTAATAGTTCTTCCTTTATTTTTTTCAATAAAGAGAATACATTCATACCGTAATACCTGAGAATGCTGCCCAGTACAAGAAAAACAAAAAGAAACATTGTCAGGTAAATGCTTCCCATGAGTTTCGCTAATGGAATCAAGGTATGCAAACCAAACTTTCCAATGGTATATGCCATTCCTCCAAAGGCTCCGACAGGAGCCAAATACATGACGTATTTCAATGCCTTAAATACATAATAAGAGATCTTTTCTAATGTTCGGGTGATTTCAACTCTCTTGTTTGAATAGTGAAGTAAAATGCCCGTGACTAATGCTATGAATAATACTTGTAATGTAAAATTGTGCAGGAAAAAATGCAACCAGTCAAAGGCTGCATCAGTTTGCTGTGCGTAGTGTGAGGCATCTTTTACGGTTAGACTTTGTTTGTCGATAAGTCCTGGTTGTAACCAATAAGCGACCGCAATGCCTATGGCGAGTGCTAGTGTCGTTACTAATTCAAAATAGAATAATGATTTAATACCGATGCGTCCTGCTTTTTTCAAATCAGACATACCTGCAATGCCTGTTACAATAGTTAGAAAGATAATAGGGGCAATAAACAATTTTATCAGATCAATGAATCCTTTACCCAATGGTTCCATGCGTACCGCTGTACTCGGTGCAAAATGCCCCAGTAGTATGCCTGCTATGATGGCCAGTACTACACGAAGAGTAAGGTTGTTGAATGTGCGATGTAAAAAAGAAGAAGGATTCAAGTTTTTATTATTTCAAAAATAAAACAAATAGAAAAAGCAAAACAGTTAAGCCTATTACTTCTCTTGTTTCGTCATTATAAGAAATATTTTTCATGTCATTGTAAAAAGAGCTAATAGGCTTAGCCTCTTTTACCGTTTTGATAATTTTAGTTTTGGTAAAGTGATCGGTTATTTTTTGTGAAGGTGAAAATAATCCATAGATGAGTTCTACGATGTAAATTAAAAAAGTGACGTTACGTAAAAAACAGATTGCCATGCGTGGCGCTTTTCCATTACTTTCTTTTACTACGGCATATCCCATGACACGTTTGCCCAAACTTCTTCCGCCTGCAATGTCTTTATTGAGATAAGTGGCAGCATACAAAAAGAAGTTGCATTTAATAAATGCATGATGCGTAATAAAGCCAAAGAAAAATAAAGGATAAATCATTACCAATAAAGGTAAATACAAACATAGCGCATTGATCAACGGATCTACAAGAAGTAAAATCAAACGGTCGAGCGGATGAATGTCACTGTCGTTATGGAACATATAAAATGATTTTATTTAATTCTTATAAATATGCCAAAGCTCACTGTCAATAGCAACGACTAAAATTAGCTATGGATTTTATGGCACGAATAGGTCAGCATATCGGACAAAATAGCAGGAGTGTTGTTTGTGTTTAAGCTTAAAGTAGAAATTTTGTCAGCTAAATGACTTGTTTTTTACATTGGAATATAATTTGAACGAATAGGAATGTAAAGTTTAATAATAGTTTAACACGTATAGGAGGAACCAAATCATGAGACTAGTAGAATGGAACAAGCCCTCAGAAAATGGGCAAGCCAATAGAGCAGCATACAATCATCCCTTTGCCGGAGTGTTTGGAAATGTATTCGGTAACGAAGTTTTTGCAAGGGAGCATGCTTCGTTCGTACCGGCTGTCAATATTTCAGAAGAGACAGCCGCTTATAAGGTGGAATTATCAGCACCGGGTTATGACAAAACAGATTTTAAAATTGCTGTAGAAAAAAGGTCATTGATTGTGTCTGGCAAGCACAAAGAAGCAACAGAAGCACCGGAACAAAAATTCTCAAGGAAGGAGTTTAATTACGGATCTTTTCAACGATCATTCAGATTGCCTGAGAATGCCAATGAACATGCAATTGTTGCCAAATATGAAAATGGAATCTTGTCTTTAGTCATACCTAAAAAAGAATTAGAGAAAAAGGAGAACAGAGAGATTTCTATAAGTTAATTGTTGGTTGAGTGTTGAAGCTCCCGTCTTCCTTGAGTGGAGGGCGGGAGATCTATTGAGAAATAGAAACAGAGCGGAGAAACAGCATTTGCACTGTTTCTCCGCTCTGTTTCTGTTATTTAAAGAAGAATATTTTTTCTCCTAGAGCTTACTCATACGTTTGGTTCTAGTCTATGATTGACGTATCTTTGTTTTGCAAGTTTGCCTACGCTGTCAATGGCCGACCTATGCTCATGGATTATATAAAAAATGCTTTATCTGAACTCTCACGAGTCACATAACATTTTTTCCAGAAAAAATTATGAGTGCGCCGGCGGTGAATGCGCAAACTTGCTTTTTTTATTTTAGTCTTTTAAGACGATACGCGCTCTATGTTTCTTTGGGCTAAGCGTTTCCCGACAGTCAACATCAATAAGGCCAGGAAAGTAGTGCCTGCTATAATCATGATCATTGGAACAGTAGAAAGATTGTTAAACAAACTCACAGCGATCGAAGCTAGTGCTCCCATACACATTTGAAAAGCGCCAAGCAATGCGGAAGCTGAACCGGCATTTCTGCTGAAAGGCGCTAAGGATAAAGCCGCCGTATTAGGATTGATCAAACCTAGGAAAGATAAGTAAAGAAATAGAAATGCAATGGTTCCATACAATCCTATGACACCAGACAATGTCAGAGCAAGGAAAACAACCAATACTGCACAAGCTCCTATCAATGCTGCACGTACAATTTGTTCGCTGGTATAGTAATTCAATAAGAGCATGTTCACCTGGTTAGCCCCTATGAAGGCAATAGATAAAAAAGCAAAGATCCATCCGTACACTTTTGTATCTACTTCGAAGACTTCTCTGAATATTAAAGGAGAACTGGCAACATAAGCAAACAAACCGCCGAAGGCTATCGCACCCGTGAATGCATAGGTATAGAAAGCCGGTTCACGTAAAACCAATATGAAATTATCTAAGATAGGTTTAGGTTTTAATGACAAGGTGGTATCAGGTACATAACTATTGGGTACAAATAAAGTTACGGTTAGCATAACAAATACTCCCATACCTGCTAATGTAATGAATACGGCATGCCACCCGAATGCATCCGTTACATAACTGCCAATAGTAGGCGCCAGCATAGGAGAGAGGCCAACCATCAGCATGAGTAATGAAAATACTTTGGCGGAATCCTTTACAGGAAACAGATCACGTACTAAGGTCATAGAAGTCACGGCTGCTGCGCAGCCCCCGATGGCTTGTATAAAGCGAAGGACAATCAATTCATTAATGTTAGTGACCCATATGCAGCAGATAGAAGCGACCACAAAAAGTGTCATTCCTAAATACAATGGAATTTTTCTCCCAAATCTATCAAGCAAAGGACCGTACAAGAGTTGTCCTGCTGAAATACCGATAAAAAAGCTGGATAAAGAAAGTGCTACTTGCGCCGTGGTGGTATGAAGATCTCTGGCGATTTCTGGAAAACCGGGCAGGTACATGTCAACGGTAAAAGGAACAAGCGCTGTAAGTGTGCCCAGTATAAGAATCAACGAGGTATAAGTTTGTCTGGTCATTGGATGTTGCTGTGGGAATTTTGTGATCTGTACAACGCTGCAAAGTTATCTTTTGTTCCTATGGGATTCACCATAATTCTTAAAAATGGTCGTTAACTCTAATTTTAACTGGATGCCGATTGAAAAGATCAGTCTTAAGCTGATGTCTGTCAAGTATTTCGTATATACTTACACAAAAGTGATAAAAGCGAAATAGTAATGATATTATACACAGAAGGCTCTTCATTTATGAAGAGCCTTCTGTTATTTTTTATGGATTTTAGTTAGTCATGAATGATGGAAACTAAAACAGTTGCTTTCGTATTCTCAAACCAGGTAGTAAGAATATACATCCCATCTGCTAAAGTAGAAATGTCAATGGTCGACCCGTGATAGTTGCCAATGACATTGCCGCTCAGATCTGATAGTATGCTGATATCAGGAGTTACAATACTTTTGATACGAATGGATTGAGAGGCAGGATTAGGAACCACAGCGTAATTATCGATGATGCTACTTGTATTATTGGATGTTACGATAAGCACATTCAGCGTTCCGTAATGAAGATCGAATTGGTAATGATTGTCTGATCCACCAAAGACGTATACGGTATAAGGGCCTGGTGTACTATTTTCATTCGCATAACATTCTGTCGTTGGGAGTTCATCCAATACCGATTCATCATCGTTGTTTACAAATCCTTGGTAGGTCAATTGAAACGTTGGATTAGGTTCACTCTGGTAACGTTGTTCGGTGGTTACATACACATGTATAGGTGCTTTGTTTACAACAAGTGTACAAGGAAGAATGAGGTTTGTGCCATGTTCGGTAGAATGATTGATAGAAAAAATAGAAGTGCCGATCTCTTTTTCTTTGTTATCTAATCTGATGTATAATTTTTGTGAAGGATTTACTTTTCCATTTACAGGAACAATGGTAACCGCAGAAGAGAAGTTTACGGAATCTGTACTGATTGAAAAATCAGTCGGAACGGAAACGGTTATATCTTCAAACAGTTCATTGGCTCCTACACGGTAAATGATGTAAGGACTTGTTTGTCCATAGGTATAAGTAGTCGTTGGTAAAACAACCGGTGTAGATTGGATGACGGGTTGGAACTTGTGGAAACAGTCAGACTCTGCCGTACACCCATCGACACCAACACGCACGCCGTAGTTGGTATTCAGAACAGGAATAGTAAAGGATTGGTTAGTAGCGCCCGAAACATCTGTTTTACCAGTTGAACAATTGTACCATTGATAAGACGCGCTTGTCGTATTGGCGGTTAATACATCGCCGGCTTGTACAACTGAAGCATCGACTGTGGGTATGCTATTGGTCAGCGTATTGAAAACGGTATTGGTTGTAATCGGATCGTTGTAGTCGAAATAAATATTGACTTTGTTATTGATCAGAATATCTGTTGTAGAATTACTAATGGGTGAAATTTCAAATACAACATATCCCTTGCTGGCAGATTCATTGGCCGTAGCTGTTGGCAATTGAATGTTATCAAAATGGAATTTTAAAATGTTATTATTCACCACTTCTGTAATCACCGGATGGCTATGACTGATTACGCGTGCAGTAGACAAATCAAGCCCCGCGCTTATTGTATCAGAGACAATGACATTGATGGCAGATGAATTACCCGTGTTTTGAAAACGCAGCGTGTAAGTCAGTGGTTGATCATTTGTAATGTAATGTTGATTGCAGGCTCCGATAGGGTAGACTTGTTTATCATTGGGATCGTAGCTGTTAAATACAGTGAGACAGTATTTTTTTATATTATTATCAGGGTTTGCATCTGCTACAGTAGAGGTAATAATGACTGGAAAACACAACTGTTGACCGACAACAGCGCTTGTGGTGGTTTGGATGGTTACTACTGGTTGAAACAATGCCCCACCATAAACAAGGTTGCTAACGTTCCAGATTAAAGTATCTCCGGATATATTGATTGGCGTGGGTGTAGCGCTCATATAAGTCACGAAGTTGTTCAATACGAGTTTTAGCTTTCCTGAAGCACTGGCACATCCTTGGTTCAAAGCATTGATGGTAAAGGTAGAAGTAAAGCCTTTTCTAAGTGTAGTGGCTACAAAATTATTGGTCAGATCAGCTTGTGTCGAAATTAGAGGATCAGTGATTAATAAAGAGGCATTGGCCGAACATCCTTTAGCATCCGTTACGTGTGCGGTGTAAATGCCTCCTGTGGTTAAAGAAACAGTGGCGCCTGTTTGCACCGGTGTTGTCCAATCGTATTGATAAGGCGCTGTACCTCCGAAGGCTTGGGCAGTAGCTGTTGGACCGTTACCGATGCAGTTAATGTCTGATACGTCTTTAAAGTAAAGCTGAAAGTATTTGCAGTAATCACTGATGTGACTACCGTTTATTTTTGCAATGCTATTTCTGATAATGCCATTATACGTACCAAAGCTACCTCCATAGTATATGGATCCATCACTTGCTACGCCAGCAGAGGGACCAGAATTATAGGGAGAAGAACCATTAGGAACTCCTATAATGAATGAATTATCTATGCTTCCATCTGAATTTAATCGGAAGAAGTTAGAATTAAGAACTTGCATTAAAATTTTCCCATCGGATTGTATATATACAGATGAAGGTTGAGGAGGATAACTCGCTATGTTTTTGATAAAGGTTTTGTCTATGCTTCCGTCAGGATTGAGTCGTGCATAATGTCCTGTTTCTACACCATTATATAATATGCCTGAGCCTCCAACTATAATTTTATCATCAGGCCCAACAGCTATTTTATAGGTCGAGCTTTCTATACCGGTTCCTGATTTAAAAGATTGATCTACACTTCCATCTGTATTCAATCGTAAGAAATTATATTTGGTTGGAAATTGAGAGGATGAACAAGCAATAGTTCCTGCGACTAAAATTTTACCATCTGATTGCAGCGCAATAGCATTGACAATTCCTGTAAAACCTGCAGGAGGGATGAATGTATTATCTATTGACCCATCGGCGTTTAAGCGTGCAATTCCTTTTCTTTCATCTGGACCATAATAGGTAAAAGTGCCTCCTATTAAAATTTTACCATCGGATTGAAGTTTACTGGCGTATATGACACCAAGTGCGCTGGAAAAAAATGAGGGATCGAAGGAGCCGTCTGCATTTAATCTTCTAAGGTTAGGATTGCCTGGACTATTAAAACTTCCGGCTACAATTAATTTGCCATCAGGTTGTAAATTTATGGATTCAACCGATGCTCCGTTAATTAGTGAGTTAAATGTAGGATCAATGTTTCCATCAGATGTGATGCGTACGACATTGTTGGTTTGTTTTTGGTTGTAGCTGCTAAACTGACCTCCTAATATTATTTTATCATCGGGTTGTACAATCACTACATTGACTGGTGCGTCGGCTCCTTTGGTATTTTTGAAATTGGATATAAATCCTCCTGTTGCACTTAATAATACTATGCCGGTAGAATGACTCACCAGTAGTTTATCATCGGATAAAATAGAAAGATGATTATACGTATAAGTTGTCGGTTGATTAAAAGAAAGATCAGCGGTACCATCGGTATTCAGCAGCATCATTTTGGACCTGTTGGAAGGACCGTAAAAGCTAAAGGTTCCTGCTACTACAATTTTATTATCGTTCCTTACCTTCCAGGAATAAACTCCGCCAGAACTGAATGAACCTTGTTGAAACGAAGGATCTACAATACCCTCAGAAGTATAACCTACTATTTTATTACCGGCACCGGAAAATGTAAGGAGAAATTTATCATTGGGTAATAACAACAGATCACCGGGGTAATAGGAAGATTGTACTCCAATGGTGGTGAATGTAGCGTCAGGACTCCCGTCAGCATTTAGTCGCGTTATGGTAGAATTAAAATTAATAAGAAGTTTCCCATTGGACTGCACTGCTTTTACATTTTGCTGTTGCGTCAGGTTCGCTTCAAAGGAAGGATCTAGAGCTCCATCTTCTAAGATGCGAGCAATGTATTTTTTAGGCGTCCCGTTGATGGTTGTAAATTGTCCGGAAATAATGAGCTTACCGTCCGGTAATAACTCTGCCGCTTGAACAGGAAAGTTAGGCGCTGTTGAGCCCAGTGAGAAGGAAGCATCGAAACTCCCGTCTGCATTTATTCTGGCTATACCGGGTACTGTATTGCCATTGTAAGCAGTGAAATTACCAACGATGAAAAACTTACCGCTGCTAAGAAGAATGATTTTTCTGATTTCACCAACACCAGGTCCTGTGCCGGCGTTAAAGGATGGATCCAATGATCCGTCCATATTTATTCTTATCAATCTTCCGACAGTTGTACCATTGTAGGTTGGAAAATCTCCTGCAACCAGCAACTTATTATCTGACGTAATAGCCGAGCAAAATGCTGCTTTATCATTGGTGCCTTTGCCATCACCAAATGTTACTTGATCAAGTGCGTTAAATGTTAAGTCTAAACTACCTTCCTGAGCCTGAAGAGACAATGGAAAAAGAACCGCAAGGAGTAACAAGAAACGGAGAGCTGTAAACATATAAATGGATTATATTACGAAGAGTCATACAACACTCAAAATGTTGCCGTAGTACAAAAGGAAGTTACGAAAAAAACAGGTGAACTTTGAGCTATTCACTATGTTTTAAGCCAGTAAGCATGAGCTATACCTAAGAAAGAGTATAAAAAGCAAAAGGCTGTCGTCAACAGCCTTTTGCTTTTTATAAAATGAAATACTTTGTATTAAACGTTCTCTGAGCTAGCCTTCGCTGCAATAAACTCACGGTTCAAACGAGCGATATGTTCCTGCCCGATTTCTTTCGGACATTCTACAGAGCAGGCACCGGTATTAGAGCAGTTACCGAATCCTTCGTCTTCCATTTGTTGCAGCATGTTTTCTACCCGAGACATACGCTCAGGATGTCCTTGTGGTAACAAAGACAATTGAGAGACTTTTGCTGAAAGGAACAACATAGCAGAAGCATTTTTACAAGCTGCTACACATGCTCCACAACCGATACACGTGGCGGCATCGAATGCTTTATCGGAATCTTGTTTTGAAATAGCAATCGCATTGGCATCGATTGTAACACCTGTGTTTACCGAGATGTAACCACCAGCCTGAATGATACGGTCAAAAGCGGAACGATCCACGACCAGGTCTTTCACTACTGGAAAACCTTTTGCTCTCCATGGTTCAATGGTAATGGTATCGCCGTCTTTGAAACTTCTCATGTGCAACTGGCATGTCGTGATGCCTTCCTTCGGACCGTGCGGTCTTCCGTCGATTACCATCGAGCACATACCGCAAATGCCTTCGCGGCAATCGTGATCGAAAGCAATAGGCTCATCGCCTTTTTTGATCAGGACTTCGTTCACCTCGTCGATCATTTCCAAAAAGGACATGTCAGGAGAAACATCTTTTGCATCGTAGCTAACCAATTTGCCTTTGGTGTGGGCGTTTTTTTGGCGCCATACTTTGAGGGTTATGTTCATGTTACCTGCCATATCTATTTGTAGCTTCTTTGAGTGAGTTTAACATTTTCAAACACAAGATCTTCCTTGTGCAATTCTTCCGGCTTATTATCGCCTTTGTATTCCCAAGCCGCAACGTATGCGTAGTTATCGTCATCACGTTGTGCTTCGTTTTCATCCGTCTGGTATTCTTCACGGAAGTGACCGCCGCATGATTCGTTGCGCTCTAAGGCATCAACAACCATCAGTTCGCCCAGCTCCAGGAAGTCCGCCACACGGCCGGCTCTTTCTAAGTTTGGATTTAATTCTCCGGCTTCGCCTGATACTTTTACATTTTTCCAGAAGTCTGCACGCAATTCCTGAATCAACTTCTGTGCTTTTTGCAAACCTTCTTTGTTACGCGCCATACCACAGTATTCCCACATGATCTTACCCAGCTCTTTGTGGTATTCATTGGCTGTTTTCTTTCCGTTGATGGCTAGCAATCTTGCTGTACGTTCCTGTACGTCTTTCACTGCTTGTGCAAAAGCCGGATGTGTTTTATCAATGGCTTTCGGTCCGATCTCTGCTAAGTAGTCGCTCAGTGTGGCAGGTATTACGAAGTAACCGTCTGCCAATCCTTGCATCAGCGCACTGGCTCCCAAACGGTTTGCACCGTGATCGGAGAAGTTGGCTTCACCTAAAGAGTATAAACCTTTAATAGTAGTAGACAAATTGTAATCCACCCATAGACCGCCCATCGTATAGTGAACAGCAGGGTAGATACGCATCGGTGTTTTGTAAGGATTTTCTCCGGTGATCTGCGCGTACATGTCAAACAAGTTGCCATACTTCGCTCTTACCGCATCTTCTCCCAAACGTTTGATGGAATCAGCAAAGTCAAGGTATACCGCAAGACCGCTTGCTCCTACACCTTTGCCTAAGTCACACATTTCTTTCGCGTTCCTTGAAGCCACGTCACGTGGTACCAGGTTACCGAAAGAAGGATATTTACGTTCCAGGAAATAATCTCTTTCACTTTCAGGAATGTCAAACGCTAAACGTTTATCTCCCGGTTTTGCAGGAACCCATACACGTCCGTCGTTACGAAGGGATTCACTCATCAAGGTTAATTTTGATTGGTGATCTCCTGAAACCGGAATACAAGTAGGGTGGATTTGTGTAAAGCAAGGGTTAGCAAACAAAGCGCCTTTCTTATGTGCTCTCCAGGCAGCCGTTACGTTACAACCTTGTGCGTTGGTTGACAAATAAAATACGTTGCCGTATCCTCCTGTACACAACAGTACCGCATGTGCGCTGTGACTTTCGATCTCTCCCGTTACCAGGTCGCGAACTACGACTCCTCTTGTGACACCGTCTACTGTGACTACGTCCAGCATTTCATGACGAGTGTATTGCTTTACTGTGCCTTCGTTGACTTGACGTTCAAGGGCACTGTAAGCACCTAATAATAGTTGTTGTCCGGTTTGTCCTCTCGCATAAAACGTACGCGATACCTGCGCTCCACCGAATGAACGGTTGTCCAGAAGTCCGCCGTATTCACGTGCGAAGGGTACACCTTGTGCTACGCATTGGTCGATGATGTTTACGCTGACTTCCGCCAGGCGATGGACATTGCCTTCGCGGGCACGGTAGTCACCGCCTTTTACGGTATCATAAAACAAACGGTATACACTGTCACCGTCGTTGCGGTAATTTTTTGCAGAGTTAATACCTCCTTGTGCAGCGATACTGTGCGCACGGCGAGGGCTATCCTGGAAACAGAATACTTTTACGTTATAACCCATTTCACCCAAACTGGCAGCAGCGGAGGAGCCCGCCAGACCTGTACCTACCACGATGATGTCGTATTTTCTTCTGTTGGCCGGGTTAACCAGTTTCAGTTTGAATTTATGTTTGGTCCATTTTTCTCCTATCGGACCTTCAGGTATTTTGGAATCTAATTTCATAATCTGAGCAGAACAAATGAATGATTAATGGGAGCAAGAAGAAGAGGAACAACAAGTAAGGAAATATATTTTCAATGGGATATAAGCGTATAGCGCAGGGATCACAAAGTAAAATAAGAAGCCTAATACTTTAATGAAGAAGTTGTATTTGATGTGATTCAAACCCAAAGACTGGAAGGCACTCGCAAAGCCGTGGTACAAATGGTAGCCCATGGCAATCATCGATAATACATAAAATGCAACAATGAAAGGATTGCTAAACGCAAACCAAACCGCTTGGTAAAGATCTGTGTAGGCAACGATATCACCGTTGTCTGTCAAGTATTCTCTGGTCGGAATAGATCCGCCATAATGCACGGCCCACCAGAAGTGGTACAAGTGAACGGCTATGAAAACCAATAAGATGGTTCCGAGCAAGCCCATGTTGCGTGAACTCCAGGTACTGTTAGCAGAACCTTTTTTTACCTGATAACCGATGGGACGGGCTTTGGCGTTCTGTCTGGTTAAAAACAGTGCGATCAAAGCGTGAGCGAGGATGATAGCAAAGTTGCCTTTGGAGATGGTTTGAATGACCGGGTTATGCGACATAAATTGCGCATAAGTGTTGAAGGAAATCCCCAGGTCAAGATTTAGCAACTGAAGGTTTCCGATGAGGTGAACCACCAAAAACGAGCATAGAAAAAGCCCTGTGAGGGCCATCATGATTTTTTTTCCTACGGAGGAAGATACTGCTGAGGTAAACCAGTTCATTTTTTGTTTGTTTATATAGAGGTGCTTTTGAAATCTACCAAAATTAGAACCTGTGGCACTGAATTGCAATAAATGTTATTATTTAAATAGATTCTAAATAAGATTACATTTTCGTTATCTTTATAACACAAAAGATGGCAATACTGTTTATATTTAGGTCGTTATTTTAGCTATGGGTTCTTATACGTCTGCGAGGGTATTTCGGGTTGTTTTTTTTGTATGCGTGTCTTTTGGACTCTTCCTTCAAGCACAAGCGACTCATATTAAGGCAGGTGATATCAAAGCGGAGCGAATCAGTGCGACTTCTCTGAGCTATAGATTCACACTAAATCTTTATACCAGACCGGCTTCCGAAACAGGTATTCCTTCTGATCAAGCTACACTTAATTTTGGGGATGGCAAGTCGGTAACGGTAAACAAAGCACAAACAATTACTTTTGACGGGAGTACGGAAAACAATGTTTTCATCTTTTTACATACTTACAGTGGACCGGGCTTTTACCCAGTAGGCTATCAGGAAGTTAATCGAATTGCCAGTATCATTAACATGTCCAATTCTGTAGGTACTCCTTTTTATATAGAAATGGCCTTGTCTATTTCACCTACTTCAGGTATCAACAGTTCACCTGTTTTATCTGTGCCTCCGCTTGATAAAGGAGTGATTGGACAAATTTATACACACAATCCTGGCGCTTACGATCCGGATGGAGATAGCCTGTCATTCAGTTTAGTTATCCCCCAATCTGATAAAGGTGTTCAAGTAGGTAATTATAACTATCCTGATCAGTTCGGTGGCACTTCCACCACAGGAGGAGCACCTTTCATTACCATTAATCCTGTTTCCGGCAACATTGTCTGGAATGCTCCAAGTGATAGGACAAACAGCGGCTCTTTACCTCGTTATTATAATATTGCTATTCGTGTGAATGAATATCGCTCTGGTGTTATGATAGGCTATGTTATTCGTGATATGCAGATTGAGATTGATGATATAGCTCTTAAGCCTCCTGTATTGAAGATGCCATCAGACACTTGTATTGTAGCGGGCACATGGTTGAAGGATACAATTACAGCTTCTCATCCTCAAAACTTTAATATATCATTAGAAACATATGGTGGTATTTATGTACTTCCTACTAGTCCAGCTGTTTTCCCTCCGGTTACTATTAACAACAATACTTCTCATCCATCGATTACCTTGGATTGGAAAACAACTTGCGCGCATATACGTGAGCAACCCTATGATGTAGTTTATAAGGCTAAAAACATGTCTGGCACTCCGACATTGACGGATGTTAGAAGTTTTCTTATTTACGTTAAGGCACCCAAGCCGCAGAACCTTGCTGTTACTCCTTTAGGCAATAGCATCAAATTAACATGGAAGTCTTATAAGACAGGAACTTGTTCCAATGTAGATAAGATTAAAATCTATCGAAAGGAATGTTCCGCGGCCAATGTGAATCCTGAACCTTGTGATGATGGCATTCCTTTAGGCGTAGGTTATGTATTGATAAAAACAGTAGACGGAAAAGATTCTGTATTTACAGATAATAATAATGGGGTAGGTCTTACTCCCGGAGTAGGTTATTGTTATGCGATCATTGCTACATTCCCTTCTCCCGGAAAAGGAATCAGTTATCCTTCTGATGAAGCTTGCGGAAATATAGCTATTGAGGTTCCGATGGAAGCGGTGGTATCTGTAACGAGTACAAGTATTACAACCGGTAGTATTCAATTGAATTGGTTTAAGCCATTGGATAATGTTACAGCACCATTTACTTATGAAGCATGGAGAGCATCTTCTGATGCACCGACAGTATATAGTCTCGTCGCTACAATTCCAATAGATACTTTTTATACCGACGTTAATCTAGATACGAAAGAGAAACAATATTTCTACAAAATTAAATTAGTAAGCACGGGAAATTTCTCTCCGGTGCAATCTTCTATCTTGCTTACTACTGCTCCACGCAATGCCTCGGCTTTAGTGAGCTGGAAAGTGACCTCAGCGTTTGGTCTTGATACAATGGAAGTGTACCGTTCTATCAATGGCGGAGCATTCAGCATTGTCAAAATACTAATGAATCCTTCGAAGACTGGTAATTATACAGATGCTGCCGTACCTATCGCAAACTGTGACAGCGTAAGGTATTACCTGAAAGTCAAAGGACATTATTGCGATCCGAAATTACCGGGTGAAGTGATCTCTGATTCTCCGATACAGGTTGTCGTTCCTATGGACGATACACCGCCTCCTGCGCCAGTGTTGACCTTGAAGTCATGCGCCGCTCCGTATAACTTACATGTCAACGATTTGACATGGACAGATGTAAGGCCTCCGGTTTGCAATACGATCAAAGGATACAATGTTTATTACGCACCGCATAGCGGACAGGGCTTGTCATTATTAGCATTCCTGACTGATACCAATTATGTGCACAATATAATTGATTCAAGTTTAGCCGGTTGTTACGAAGTGCGATCCATCAACTACCAGGACATTGAAAGTGTTGGCAGCAATCGAATTTGCGTCGACAACTGTGTATACTATCAACTACCAAACTTAGTCACCCGCGATAACAACGGACGCAACGACATCTTCCAGGCTTTCCCGATTCCATTAGGTGTGCATGTCGTTCGCTTCACTGTCTTTAACCGTTGGGGCAATCAGGTGTACAGTTTTGAAGGTGATCCGAACATCAACTGGAGAACGATTGACGGCGCACAGAATTTCTTGACAGAAGGTGTTTACTATTACGAAGCAGAAGTGCATTATTACCGTCGACTCAATCCCGATGATGAAACCGAAATCCTCAAAGGATGGGTGCATTTGTTGGGGGATAAAGAGCCGCCGAAGAAATAGTCGTTAGACGTTAGTGGTTAGTAGTTAGTAGTTAGTAAAACGGCTAACCATTTTTTTTATTTAAAAACTAACGACTAACGTCTAACGACTAACCACTATCTTTTTTCAAAAAAGTCTTTATCTTCGTGCTCTACTAATTCAAAAAAGATGAAAAAAGCCTACGTTTTTCCCGGTCAGGGATCACAATTTTCCGGTATGGGAAAAGAGTTGTACAACTCCAGTCCTCTAGCCAAACAATTGTTTGACAAAGCCAACGAAGTATTGGGTTTCAATATCTCTCAAATTATGTTTGAGGGAACAGACGAAGAATTAAAACAAACCAAAGTGACACAGCCTGCGGTATTTCTGCACTCTGTGATCCTGGCTAAAACAACGGCAGATTTCAAACCGGATATGGTTGCCGGTCACTCTTTAGGAGAGTTCTCAGCTTTAGTCGCAGCGAATGCATTGTCCTTTGAAGACGGTTTGTCTTTGGTATACAAAAGAGCCTTGGCGATGCAAAAGGCATGCGAATTGAATCCCTCTACGATGGCTGCCATCCTCAACCTGAGCGATGAGAAAGTAGAAGAAATATGTGCTTCGATTACTGATGAAGTAGTGGTTGCTGCAAATTATAACTGTCCTGGTCAATTAGTGATTTCAGGTTCACTGAAAGGCATCGAGAAGGCTTGTGAATTGATGAAAGCAGCAGGCGCGAAACGTGCTTTAGTATTACCTGTCGGCGGAGCATTCCATTCACCTTTGATGGAGCCAGCCCGCATCGAATTAGCAGCAGCCATTAAAGCAACAACGTTTGCAAAACCCATTTGCCCGATCTACCAAAACGTAGACGCGAAGCCTTATACAGAAGTAGCGCAAATTCAGGAAAACTTAATTTCTCAATTGACGGCTCCGGTACGTTGGACACAAACCGTGCAAAACATGACAGCAGATGGTGCTACATTGTTTGTAGAATGCGGTCCGGGTAAAGTGTTGCAGGGATTGGTGAAGAAAATTTCTGCGGCGTCGGAAGTGGCGTCGGTTTAATTTAGAATAGATTATCAGACTATAGTAAATGTAATTTAAAGAGATTGGTCATCGTATGTTTTTATACGATGACCAATCTCTTTTATTTTTCAATAGCAATCTTAGGTACTATATATTAGAGGTAATTTTTTTATTCATAAGATTATACTTAGACTTCTGATACACATGTTTTTTGAATAAAGTAAACGCTATAAACGTTTAGACATCAATGTTTACACGTTTTCATGTGGTATGATTCTTTTACGTTAGGATAATGTTAGTTTAATTTTATCGGCTAATTTTAGCCTTATTTTTAACTTCAACTTTTAAATTTTAACCATGAGAAAACATTTTACAATCTGCTTGTACATGCTCTCTTTGCTTTTATTATTTAGTGAAAGCAAAGGACAAACTTGCTCAGCCTGTAGAGGGCAGGAATATGATTATTCTTTTCAGTGGGGAAGTTCAGGATCTTCGTCTGGACAATTTAGTAATCCATATGGCGTAGCGGCTTTCGGGTCATATGTGTATGTGGTGGATCAAGGAAATAACCGCGTTCAGAAATTCAGTATCAGTGGTACTACTGCTACTTATGTATTGTCTTGGGGGACATCAGGTAGTGGCAACGGTCAGTTTAACAATCCATGGGGTATAGCTGTTGATCACTGGGGAGATGTCTATGTTGTAGATGGAGCTAATAGTCGCGTGCAAAAATTCGATGCCAGTGGAAATTTCATTGTCACGTGGGGGAGCAGCGGTAGTGGCAATGGACAGTTTGCCTCACCACGTGGTGTAACAACTGATCTGGAACAAAATGTATACATAGTAGATCAAGGTAATAATCGTATTCAGAAATTCAATGTGAGTGGAACTACTGTTACTTATGTGTCGAAATGGGGAAGTGGTGGAAGTGGTAATGGACAATTTAATGTGGCCTCTTTTATTGCATTTGACTCAAACGAACAAGGTCTATATGTTACTGATAGTGGCAATAACCGTGTACAGGCGTTTGGGACGACAGACGGAACCAATTATTACTATCTTTTTCAATGGTCGACATATGGCTCAGGAGGAGCCAGCGGTAGCGGTAGAGGCCAATTTAATAGCCCAAAAGGAATTGTATTGGATTTATCCTCCGTTTCCACGAAAGCGTATGTAGTAGACTCAGGAAACCATCGCGTACAAAAAATGGATCAGTTTGTTACTGGAAGTAAATACTATACACAGTTCGGTAGTTCTGGTAGTGGAAACGGACAATTCAATACGGCAACGGGTATCGCCATCGACGGTTCTTGTAATATTTACGTAGCAGATCAAGTGAATAATCGCATAGAAGTATTTTCTCCTGCAACAACGAGCAGTACACCGACTCCTACTGTAACTTCTTTTTCTCCCTCCTCGGGTGTCGTTGGATCCACTGTTACCGTTACAGGAACAGGTTTTACAAATACTACAAGTGTTGCATTTGGGTTTGGTGATGTTCCAGTTGAATACGTTATTAATAGTTCCACGCAGCTCACCGTTACTGTACCGGTAGGAGCTTACACCAATAAAATTACAGTATACGGATTGTCATGTGCAGGAGGTTCTAGTAGCACTAATTTTACTGTATTACCAGGAGGCTGTGCTTCTTGTACAGGACAAGGATATGATTACTACAATCAGTGGGGAAGTTCTGGAACGGGCAATTATCAATTTGACCAACCTTGGGATATAGCTACTGATAATTCTGGCAACGTTTATGTAGTGGATCAAACGCACAACAGAGTGAAAAGGTATAGTGTAAGTGGAACTACAGTTACATACCTCAACGATATCGGTACAGGTTATGGATCAGGCAATGGCCAGATGAACGTGCCATGGGGAGTTACGGTAGATCAAAATGGAAATGTTTTTGTAGTAGATGGTGGAAATTCACGAATACAGAAATTTTCAGCTACAGGGGGATTCATTAGTAAGTTTGGAAGTTATGGTAGTGGAAATAGTCAGTTCCTTTCAGCACGAGGTATAGCCGTTGATAATTTAGGTTATGTATATGTAGTAGATCAAAACAATCAACGTGTGCAAAAGTTTGATAACAATGGAACTTTCATTACGCTATGGGGAAGTCCGGGAGGAATTGTAGCGAGTGGCAACGGTGAATTCGCTTATCCTGTAGACATCGCAGTAGATGCATCGGGTCTTGTCTATGTGACTGATAGAGACAATGATCGTGTACAGATATTTGACAATACGGGTTTATACCAGGGACAGTTTGGAACAAGTGGTTCTGGAAATGGTCAGCTCAGCTCTCCTAAAGGAATAACGGTAGATCTTTCTGGCTATATATATGTTGGAGATACGGGCAATAATCGTGTGCAGAAATTCGATGGTTACGGAAATTACTTGACTCAGTTTGGTAGTTATGGTACCGGTAATGGTCAGTTTAGTCCTCCAGCGGGTATAGCGATTGATGCGTCATGTAATTTATTTGTGGCGGATCTCAACAGTGATCGAGTAGAACAGTTTAAGCCAGGTATTACGTTGACTTCATTCTCACCGGCTTCAGGACTTGTTGGGTCAAATGTAATAATTACCGGTACTGGATTTTTATCTGCAACGTCTGTTACATTCAACGGTACATCAGCGAGCTTTACGATCAATAGTGCAACACAAATTACAGCAGTCGTTCCTTCCGGAGCAACAACAGGGCTTATTACGGTAGCCAATACAGCTTGCAGCGAGACAGCAACGAGTGCTTCGAATTATACCGTGTTGTCATGTAATGGACATACCTATACGTACACTTCGCAGTTTGGAAGTTTAGGTGCAGGCAATGGACAACTATCCGGGGAATATGATTTGGCTATGGATGGATCAGGGAACATATACGTAGCGGATACTTATAATAATCGTGTTCAGAAATTTACAAGCGGTGGTTCTTATAGTTCCCAATTTGGAAGTTTAGGTTCAGGTAATGGGCAGTTCAATACTTTGACTGGTATTGCTGTGGATCAGGCCACTGGAAATATTTTTGTTTCAGATAAAGGAAATTACCGTGTTGAGGTATTTTCTAGCAGTGGAGTTTACCAAAGCAAGATTGGTAGTTCAGGTAGTGGTAACGGGCAATTCAATGGTCCCTTTGATATTGCTGTAGCATCGGGCTATGTGTATGTTGTTGATGCATTCAATCATCGTATTCAGAAATTCAGTCTCAGTGGAACGACGTTGACATACTATAGCCAATGGGGTAGTTCAGGAACTGGTAATGGACAATTCAATAGTACCAAGGGGCCTGAATCTATAGCAATTGATGCCGCAGGATATATTTATGTAACGGATCCAGGAAATAGTCGCGTACAGAAATTTGATAATACCGGCGTATACCAAAGTCAATTCGGTACCAACGGAACAGGCAATGGCCAGTTCAGCGCGCAAGACATGTGGATTGCTATTGATGGTTCCGGAAATATTTATGTCTCGGAAGGCGCTACATTTGGTTCGGGTAATAATCGTATTCAGAAATTTGACGCAACAGGTACTTATGTCACTCAATTTGGGAGCTACGGTTCAAGCAACGGACAGTTGAATCATACCCAAGGTTTATTGGTTGACCCATTTTGTAACGTATATGTTGCAGATGCTGGAAATAACCGTATTGAGGAATTTGTACTGACGCAAGGCAGCAGGCTTGATGAAGATAGCGATATTTCAGAAGTGGAGAATGCATCCATTTCATCTGCTATACAAGTGTACCCTAATCCTAGCAAAGGAGAATTCACTGTAAAGGCTTCAGGAAAAAATAATTTCGATGTCTTTTTATATAATGCTTTGGGAGAACCGGTGTTGAAAGATCAGGCTGTTGGCGACAATTATACCGTCTCCAATGCTGCGCTTCCCAATGGTATCTATATTTTACACGTAGTGAGCAATGGAGAAGTGAACAAAACAAAACTGATCATCAATAAATAATTTTCTCACTATGAAAGCTGCTGATAAGAATAGCTATTCTTGTCAGCAGCTTTTTTATATAAATAATTGGATTGGATCAGTAGCGAGAATTAAATGATTTTCACTTCCAGCTTATCCTCACACCTCTCCAAAAGTACCGTCGTACTTACATTCAACACCGGATGCAAGAAATCAGGTGCAATTTCTTGAAGGGGAATCAATACAAACCTGCGGTTGGCGATTTCTGCGTGAGGAATTTTTAGATGGGATTGCGCGATGATTTCTTGTCCGTAATACAAAATATCAATATCAATGATCCGGCTACCCCATTTGACCAAACGCTGGCGACCCATTTCTTGTTCGATAAACAATAAACGGTGCAGCAAATCGTCTGAAGAATAAGCGATGGATAATTGGATCACCTGATTCAAAAAAGCAGGCTGGTCTTCATTTCCCCAAGGGGCAGACCAATAGACGGCGGAGCATTGGACGAGAGCACCCACTTTATTGGCAATCAATTCCCGAGCGATCTGGAGCTGCTTGCCGGGATCTTCTAAATTGCTGCCTAGTAAAAGAAAGACGTTGGTCAAATTTAATGTCGTTTGAATGGAGGCGATAGAACCAAAATTACTATATTTCAATTCAAATTAGCAAAGCTTATGAACCTTTTCAAAATCATGCTAGGCACGTTTTTAGGCCTGATCATTTTCTGTGTTGTTGCTGTGGTCATCGCACTCACTATTGCCGGTGCTTCGATGGTAGAGTCTCCTGCACATATTGAATCCAATAGCGTATTCAAAATATCGTTAGACAAGCCCATTGTAGAAAAAGAAGACAATCGTGTAGTGACACGTTTGCGCCGAAACATTACGGGCGGTGAAGCAGGTGTCGGATTATACGATCTGTTGGAAGCCATTCAGTTGGCAAAGGCCAATGAATCCATCAAAGGCATTTACCTGGAAGTCGGCATTTTTGAAGCCGGTTACTCGACTTTGTATGAATTGAGAGCGGCGTTAGAGGATTTTAAAAAATCAGGGAAGTTCATCTATGCTTACGGAGAAATCCTGACTGAAAAATCGTATTATATATCTTCCGTTGCCGATCAGTTGTATATGCCTGAATCGGGCTTGATCGAATTGAATGGATTGAAGATAGAAGTATTATATTTTAAAAACTTGTTTGAAAAACTCGATTTGAAAACGGAAGTCTTTAAAGCGGGAGAGTTCAAAAGTGCAGTAGAACCCTACATCTCCGATCACATGAGCGAGAACGACCGCATTCAAAGCAAAGCACTTATGGAAGATTTATACAATGAGTTTTTAGATAAAGTATCTGCTTCCAGAGGAATTACGAAAGATAAATTGTTCAATATTTCTGATTCCATGAAAGTGCGCAACAGCGATGCTGCACTTTCTAATAAGATCATTACAAATGTCGGATACCTTTCGGATTTGAAGAAAGCCATCGCAGCTAAAGTAGGAGAGAAAGAAGTCAAGGATATACACTGGTGTAATTATAAATCGTTGTTAAGCAACAAACCGCATGAACAGGAAATGACACAGTCTGTAGCTGTTATTTATGCCACAGGTGAAATTGTACAGGGTGGTAAAAATCAAAACTACATCAGCCCGGAAAATTTAATTCCTGAATTGAGAAAAGCAGCAGAAGATGATAACATCAAAGCGGTGGTTTTGCGCATCAACTCACCGGGTGGAAGTGCTTTAGCTTCTGATATCATCTGGAATGAAATTTTACAATTGAAAGCCAAGAAGCCTGTTGTCGCCAGCATGTCTGATGTCGCGGCTTCTGGAGGATATTACATGGCCATGGCTTGTGATAAAATCGTAGCAACACCAAATACCATTACCGGTTCTATTGGTGTCTTTGGTTTGTTTGTACATGCAGAAGGTTTTTTGCAAAATAAATTAGGCATCACGTCTGACCGCGAAAAGATTGGCCGTTATGCCGACATCGGTTCTTTCAGCAAAAGCATGAACGACGATGAAAGAGCTATTATTCAACAAGAAATCGAACACATCTACGGCCAGTTTTTATCTAAAGCCGCCAAAGGAAGACACCAGTCTGTAGAAGAAATTGGAAAACATGCAGGAGGAAGAGTATGGTCCGGTGCAGATGCCATTCATGTAGGATTAGTGGATAGCCTGGGAGGTATAAACGATGCCATCGCTTTAGCCGCACAAATGGGCAAGTTGAAAGCGAAAGAGTATAAAGTAGAACAGTTGCCAAACAACGACGCAGAAGATTTTATGGAACTATTCGGCGGAGACGAAGAGGTGTATGAAGAAAAACAAAAAGTGATGCTGCGTGACTTCTATCCTTACCTCAATGTATTGCAAGACATGCACCGTGTAAAAGGAATTCAAACTCGCTTACCTTATTATTTCTCTATTAATTAAATAATAGTTGTAAGTGATAAGTTGTAAGTGCATTATGTTTTGTTTCTACTTATCACTTACAACTTACCACTATAAAATCATATGGAATACAAGCAACTCTTTGCTAACAACAGAAGTTGGGTAGAAAAAAAACTAAAGAAGGACCCGGAGTATTTTCAAAAATTATCTGAAGGTCAGGCTCCAAAGTTTTTGTTTATCGGTTGCTCCGACAGCAGAGTACCGGCCAATCAAATTACAGGTACTTCACACGGTGATATTTTCGTTCACCGTAACATTGCCAATGTGGTCGTGCATACTGATATGAACTTGATGTCTGTTTTGCAATACGCGGTGGAAGTATTGAAAGTAAAACATGTGATCGTTTGTGGTCATTATGGTTGTGGAGGTGTCAAAGCCGCTATGGAAACGCAATACCATGGTTTGATTGATAAATGGTTAAGGAATATCAAAGATGTGTACCGTTTGTATGCAGATGAACTCAATGCCATTAAAGACAAAGAAGCGCGTGTCAATCGTTTGGTGGAACTGAATGTCAGGGAGCAGGTGTATAAGATCTGTATGACCTCTATCATTCAAAAAGCATGGCAGAAAGAAAAATCATTGCACGTACACGGTTGGGTGTATAACATGGCCGATGGCTTGATCAACGATCTTGAAATTGATGTTGAAAAGGATTTCAAAGATTTTGCTATCTATGATTATGACAATGAAACGTTGCCAAAGAAAGATTTGCAAGGATAGAAGCAGAATTGATTTTTTTAATAGTTAGTTGTATAGAACTGAATACCACAGTTTGAGTATCGAGCAAGAATTTTATCTTGCTGTATCGCGTGAGGGATAGGAGCGGAAAGCCCGCAGCGAGCATGTAAAGCAAAACTATACGATTAATTTGATTCGAGCGAGGACTTGAAGCACAATTGAGCACGAGAGTGCGAAGATTGGGAGCGTTAGCTCGGCCCGACCCGCAGGGGCACGCCCAAATTATCCTTCACCTTATTCAAATTTTCCCCATAAACCGCCTAATCCTCTATCTATTAATCTAATCTCACATAATCCTCCCAAATCCATTTTTTCTTCTCTTTTTCCATTATTTTTGTAACATAGAACCGAACTGTCATAAACCATGAGTGATATCAGAAACAACTGGACAAGAGAAGAAGCAGAAGCTATTTATAACCTGCCTATGATGGAGTTGTTATACCAGGGAGCTACGATGCATCGGAAATACAGTGATCCTTCGGAAGTGCAGGTATGCACTTTGTTGTCGATCAAAACAGGTGGTTGCCCTGAAGATTGCGCGTATTGCCCTCAGGCGGCACGTTACCATACCGATGTAAAAGTGGAAAAACTCATGCCTGTTAACGAGGTGATGAAAGCCGCTTTGGAAGCGAAAGAATCTGGCAGTACCCGTTTTTGTATGGGAGCAGCCTGGAGAGAAGTAAGAGATAACAAGGACTTCGACAGAGTATTGGACATGGTAAAAGGTGTCAGCAGCATGGGTATGGAAGTGTGCTGTACGCTGGGTATGTTGACTGCTGAACAAGCGGAGAAACTGCAGAATGCTGGTTTATATGCCTATAACCACAACCTGGATACGAGCGAAGAGCATTACGATAAAATTATTTCTACACGTACTTACGATGATCGTATCGAGACATTGGAAAACGTAAGAAAAGCAAAAATTTCTGTTTGTTCAGGTGGTATCATCGGAATGGGAGAGAAAGATGCAGACCGCGTTGGTATGTTATTGACGTTAGCAAATTTGCCTGAACATCCTGAATCTGTACCGGTGAATGCATTGGTACCTGTGGAAGGAACACCATTAGAAAATCAACCGAAAGTTCCGGTATGGGACATGATCCGCATGATTGCTACGGCGCGTATCATGATGCCTAAAGCCATGGTTAGGCTATCTGCGGGTAGAGTAAGAATGACGGTAGAAGAACAAGCCTTGTGTTTCATGGCAGGAGCCAATTCTATTTTTGCCGGTGACAAATTGCTGACTACACCTAACCCGGAAGTCAATGAAGATAAGGTAATGTTCCAGATCTTAAATTTGAAACCGCGTGCTCCTTTCAAAGCTAATGAAGCACCGGTTGACATTCAACAAATTCCTCAGCATGAACATGCTTGTGGCCATTCTCACTAAGCCATTCTTAAAGGATACATAATAAAAAAGCCCTGCTGATACAGCGGGGCTTTTTTTATAAAGACCTGTAAAGGATTATGCTTTTTTAGCAGCAGCCTTTTTAGCAGGCGCTTTTTTCTCTGCTTTTGGAGCAGCTTCTGCTTTTTCTTTTTTAGGCGTTACAGCTACTGCGCTTTTTGCTGCATTACGTGGGCGGCTATTGCCATGAGAACCCATTGATATTTTGCCTTTTTTTGTCTTTTTGTCGCCTTTTCCCATAATGATAAAATGTATTGTTTACACAAAAATAAACTCTCCAGGGTCAAAAACAAATTTATCTGGCCTCAGATTCAGTTTAGTTATAAACGATAAGGGCCTCTATAGGCCTTATTTGCTATAATAACTTTTCTGAACCCACTCTGAGAAATAGAATTCGTCGGTCTGTCCGTAAATGTCCTGAACGTAGGCTAAAAATAAAGCGGTAGTATTAAGTTTCGTTTCTTTTATCTTTTTGTTGCTTCCATATACTTTAACCAATACATGTAGTTCTTTTTTGAGTTGCTCTTCGTTTAACCATATCGGTCGAAAGCGTGCTACAAAAGTTGGAAGATTAGTATTCGAATCGAAATGGGCAAGCTCTGTGTTAGTTGTCTTTTGATCAGAAATTTTCTCTCCTTTGTATTCGTATAAAAAAGAAGGATTGAATGAAATACTCTCTTTGTTGAAGGGTAATTTATGTGTAATGATGCGTGAGTTGTATTCGTAACGGTAAAGCAAAAATAATTTTTCATTTAACTCATAGCTTTCCGTATCGATGGGTAATGAAAAATCACTGCCTATAAATACAAACTGATCGCCTTTAAAGTAAGCGCTTAAATCTTTCACCGGTATGTTTTCTTTTCTCTTAACAGGATGTAGACCTCGCTCTATGGGTGTAATCACTTGCTTCGATGCTTTAGTTGCTATTTCAGAACTTTGTACGAAAAGTAAATCCCCGGATGAAGAGATCACCACTGCCCAGGAGAGTAACTTCGGAAATGTTAAGGAGTCGTTGGCTAAAAAAGTATCGCCTGTAACTAACACTTTTTGCGTAGTCGTTTTTAAAATAGTTCCTTCTGTATGCAGCACAGAATAAGTCTGAGCGATACTGTTAAAACCTAGAAGAAAGAAGACAGTAACAAGAAAAATATTTTTTACTAACATGAGCTTTGTCAATGATAATCATTAATCAATATGATGCTTTTTGGCCATAAAAAATCAGGTGAATCATTCCAATCATTTTTATAATCATAGGTTAAAGATACTTAAAAAAGTTTGAGTTGCCCGTTGTGTGAGTAAAGTGTATAGTCATTTTTTGGAGACACTTTGTCTTTGAAGTATTTCTTATGGGAAATTTTAAATAACTGTGAAATAGCCTGTGCCATAGCTCCCTCTCCACTCATGCGTACACCGCTGCGACTGTCGTTAATTTTCCCTCCATGACATTCCGCGATCTGATGCATCACTTTGTCTTTGCGGTCCGGATAATTGGCCTCCAGCCATTCGCTGAATAATTCTCCCAATGGTCCTGCAAGTCGTACAATATTATAATGCGCGTAAGATGCTCCGTGGGCCGCAGATTGTTTTAAGATTTCAGGTATTTCCGTATGGTTGATGCCTGGTATCACAGGACCAATCATTGTTCCGCAGGGAACACCAGCTTTGCTTAATTCTTCCAAACATTTTAAGCGTTGTTTTGCCGTAGCTGTTCTTGGTTCCAGTCTGCGCCTGACTTCTTCATTTAAGGAGTTGATGGAAAGGGTTACGCGTGTGAGTCTTTGCTTGCCCAGTTCTGATAGAATATCCAGGTCACGCAACACCAGGTGATTTTTGGTGATGATGTCTACGGGATGTTTGAATTCTAAAAAAACTTTCAGCAACTCACGTGTGATTTTATATTCACGTTCGATGGGTTGATAACAGTCTGTATTGCCGGCCAGCATGGTAGAACCAACTTTATGTGTAGGTTTACTCAACTGTTGCCTCAATAATTCAGGAGCGTTTTTCTTAACGACCAGTTTGGTTTCAAAATCCAAACCTGCTCCAAAACCCCAGTATTCATGAGTAGGACGTGCATAACAATACATGCAGCCATGTTCACAGCCTTGATAAGGATTAAGAGACCAAGAACCTAAATCCTCCGCGGCAACCGGATTCATTATTTTTTTTGGTGTTTCTAAGAAGATCGTTCGTTTGGGGGCCGGTATCTCTTCATCGGAAGGTAGAAACTCATTTGTTCTTTCGTATTGAAGAGCGCTGAATTTACTATCTGGATTACTCTGTGATGCGCGCCCTTTCCAGGTTGCCATAGGAGTAGTGGATGGTATACTTCAAAATAACTTTTTTTTCTCGCTTAACCAAGCATAAGAAAAATAGGTGAGAAGAAAACCTGCGCAAATGAAAGGCAATACCACAAAAAACACAATGACGTGTGTAATAAATACAAGATAAAAGGATAAAAGAAGAAAAGATAAGCCAATAACTATACCTGAAAAACTTTTGAAGTAGACACTTGCTTTTTTAAAACGATAATAAGGATGATCACGAAATTCTTTTTGCAATTGCTCCGCTTTTTCACGGGCTTGCTGTTCTTCAACTCTTCGTTCTTCTGCCTTTTGTGCTTTCCATGTTTCGTAATCCGGTATGTCGTAAACACCCACAGAGTATTCTCCTAATTTATGATCGTAAAGAAAACGTTTGTTTTTATCGGACAAGACTTCATAGGCTTGCAGAATCATTAAAAAGCGAGCCGTAGCATCAGCAGATTGATTGCGGTCCGGATGAAATTGTAAAGCTTGTTTGCGGTAAGCTTTACGTATTTCTTCTTCCGTAGCATACTGGGGAACACACAAGATGTCGTAGTAGCTGGACATGGGGTAAAGTTAAGCAATAGTGGTAAAATTAAAAAGGGACGAGCGAGGAGCGAGGAGGTACGATTCCTTTTCTCCTAGCTCCTGGCTCGTACCTCCTCGCTCTTCCCTTATAAAAATATCCTGATCTGCCCCTTAATCTCCCACTGCTCATTCCCCTGCACTTCATCATAACCGCTGCCGATGGTCTTCTGCCCACTGTATTTTATGCGAGTGGCTTTGAACGAAATTTCATTTTTGCCCCATACTTTTGCCGTAAGGGTCACGCAAAGACGTACTCCTTTTCCCGATAAAGCGGGTATGCTGAAAGCCATGGGAAGATCGGGCTCATAGGCATAGAGACGGCTGTCCCAGGAAGCGGTTTCAAATACGCTGATTTGTGCGGTGCATTGAAAAGGCGACCAACGGTAGTTTATACTTTGGCTGATGCAATATCCTTTTTCTTTTATTGGGAATTCGAAATTTGACCATTGCACACGACTGTGAAATCCCCAGATTAAATTTTCTTTGTGGTATAAATCTGCTGTAATGTAATAACGTGTTAAGGGAAGTAATTGCGAGTAACGACTGCTGTCCGTTTTGAAATTTTCTTCATTGGCTCTCCAACGAAATTGTAAGAAGGCGATTGTTTTCTTCTTCAGTTGGTAAGTCACGCGAGCAATCCACTCGCTGCCATACGTTGGCCCTTTTTTATTGTAAGCGGGAGAAGGATTTGTAAACACGCTAAATCCTGCGGAGCATTTTATTTTAGAGGAAACGGATAAAGTGATCGCCTGATAGATTCCGGTTTCATTCGCAATATTGCTGCTGTAGCTGGGGATGTTACCTTGAAAACTTTTGAATGAAACATTGGAAGACCAGCATTGCATGATCCATGTGTTTTGACGAGAGAGATTGTGAATGATGCCACCATAAATGGCTTTCCCATTTGCAGAAGATAAAGCCGCTTCAGCGAAAATCATTCCGGCAGAATAATGGTATTGTATAAATGCTCCACCGATATGATGATTTTTTCCTTGAAAAGTATTTTTATGATAATAGGTATCTGAAGCAATCAACGCCTGTTCAAATTGTGTAGTTAAGTATTCAACGCCTGTTTTCCATCGATTGTTAGATGTCGTATAACAGATATTTCCACCGGTTTGCTGAAGGTGTGTATTGTATCTTTTAGTCAATTCGGAATCCGTTCTGTGCAACCCACCTGTATTGAGTGCACTGATCGTACCATCCGATTGCAAAGTACCGTCTTGAGGAGTATAGGAATAGAACCAGCTGCCTTCTATAGTTTGATGCTGAAATTTTACTCCTGCTCCTCTATAAAAGCCATACTCGGCAGAAGAACTATGAGGCCTGAAGCCTGTTCCCAATTGCCAGCTGCCTTGCCAGTATTCGGGATTTTTGCTGAAGAAAAAATTCCCTCCAAATACAAGACCATGGCCACTTCGAAAATGAAAATCTCCCAATGCGATTTGACTGATTATTTTTTTAGGATGTAAAATCAAATAACCGGAAGTAAAGTCAAATCCATATTGTCGTGAAGAGCGTGACCATTGGATGGTTTCTCCGGCATCTTTTTCTAAGGATAATCCCAATTGGTAAATAGTGGAAAAAGAAGAACGAAAACGATAAAGTAAATTATAATCTGATCCGTTATACGCTCTGTTGCCTTTACTGTCTGTTTGATAGCCTCTGCTCTGTTCCAGTTTTCTTGTCCATCGCATCAAACTATAATGCGAACCTTCTTCTAAAATGGATTTTAAGGAATGATGATTGGTTAATGCTTCAGGCACTTCCAGAACATTGGACAGCAGATTTAAGGTGTCCCTTGATAGTGAAGGGATGCTTTGCAATTCATAGATCGACATGAATTTCCCAAACAAGGCACGATGATGAAGGATGTCTTGTACCTGTTGTTTGTTTAACAGACCCGTTGCCGACAATTCTACGGCATCTGCTTTATTGAGATTAGTTTTGTTTACAAACTGAGCACGTTCTTCTGCCTGGTAAACCTGGGCCTCTTCAGGAGCTTCTTCTGAAAGTACATTGTTTTCCGGAAGCTCTGTTTGCCCATAAACAATTGAACAGAAAAATGAGAAATACAAAATGATTAATCTCATATAAAAAATAAAAAAATAGTTTTGCAACTAACAACTAACAACTAACAACTTAGTCCCCGCAGGGTCTCTCGAAGAGGACCCTGCGGGGACTAACTAACAACTAACTTTTCTTCAAAGTAATCGCTAGCGAAAACTCCTGACTCAATCCCAAACGAAAGTCCCAGGAAAGACTATAGTTTGTGTGAATATTGCGATAAGCAATGGCTATACCGGCGTGCAAACTGTTTGTTGGGTGGCGAAAACCCAATAACAATTTTACGGGAGGAGCAATCTGGTATTGTGCACCCCATTTAACAAGCAACGGTGCGTTGGTGTTTTTTTCTGCTTCAACACAAAGTGTAAGTTCCTTCAACAGTTGTCCACTCAGTCCGCATTTTAAAATCACAGGCAAAGGCTGATGTTCGAAAGAAGAAAGGGTAAAGTTATAGAGGTTTCCTCCGAAGTTTAACCGTGGGGTTAACGCCACTATTCCTCCAAGTTCTCCGGTAAAGGCTTGCTGCGTGGGGAATCCTTCAATAGCCAATTGTTCCCAATTGATACGCAAACCTAATGCAGTATGACCGATGCGATGAGCAACGCTCAGCCCCATTCGTAACTCTTTGTAATGACTCGGTCCAAAACGTTCGGCGTATCCACCCAGACATAGTTTTTTATAGGGGATAAGAAGAACCACAGAAGAAGTATAGAGCTCGGGCAGTAAATAATAATTCTTATAGTTGGATGAAATAGACGTGTATGCTGCAAAGGCACTGTTGGCAACTGCTTGCCGGCTATGATCGGCATCGGACAATGCACATACTGCTGCAGCCATGCCATTGGATGAAGCACCAGGCGGAGATTCTTTTTGCGCATAACAAGAAATACAAATAGAAAAGAAGCACAGGATAAAGATAGAACAGAACCGGCCTCCTCTCTCATCAAAAAAATGAGTAGGCTTTTTCATAAAAAAATATTCTGACACTAAAGTAAAGAGAGATTTTGATTTCACCACATCCCATCCATAAATTTTGTTATCCAACCCGGCATTTAGTATATTGAATAAACTATTGTATGCTTTTCAGACCTATTCTTATGACAAAACACCTGCTTACCCTGTTGCTAGTTGTAACAACTTTTTCTCTTTCCTGGTCACAGGTTTCAAAAGAGTATTATCCGGGCACTGAAAAAGTGAAAGGAGAAGGGGCTTTAACGGACGGACAAAAGACTGGTCTTTGGAAATTCTACGATGTAATGGGTACATTATCCGCTGAAGAAGAATACAGCAAGGGATTGTTGAATGGTAAAGCAACGGCGTATTTTTCCAATCAAAAAATAGCATCAACCGGAACATACGTAAGCGGGGAGGAAGAAGGAGAATGGAAAGAATACTACGAAGACGGTTCTCAACGTGTAATAGGTAATTTTAAAACGGGTAAGAAAAACGGAAGCTGGAAAGAGTTTTATCCCAATGCTCAACTTTCATTGGATGCAATTTATACTAACGATCTGAAAGAAGGCGGCTGGAAGGAATTTTATCCTGACGGTAAAATCAAGATTGACGGCAATTGGAAAAACGATAAGAAGGAAGGCGAATGGAAAGAGTACTACAGAAGCGGACAGATCGCATTCAACGCGGCGTATAAAAATGGCAAAGAGCAGGGAATCTATCAGACTTTTTTTAAGAATGGTAAACCGAAATTGAAAACAGCTTATAACGACGGTCTTCCAGATGGTGAGTGGTTACAGTGGTTGTCGAATGGCGCTGAACTTGTAAAAGGCAATTACGCAAAAGGGATACAAAATGGTAAATGGTCGGAGTATTATAAGAATGGTGTTTTGTTTTCCAGTGGTTCTTATGAAAATGGTAAAATGAATGGAGATTGGATCTACAACTACGATAACGGAAAACCTCGTGATACAGAAGTCTGGAAGCAAGGTATTTTAATGGAGGTGAATAATTATTTTGACATCACGGGAAAACCTCTGGTTGCTGGTACCTTGAAGGGAGGGAATGGCTTGCGTCTCTATTATTATCCTTCAGGCACAAAAAGCATTGAGATTAATTATACCAATGGACTGGAAAACGGTGAATCAAAAAGTTACTATGAAAATGGTAAAGTAAAAGCCACTGTTCAATTTAAGAACGGACAGGAAGAAGGATTGTTGACGGAATTTCATGACAACGGAAAGGTCGCTGCGCTTACTTATTACGTGGCCGGAAAAGAAGATAGTTTATACAAAGAGTTTTATCCGGACGGTACATTTGAAACATTAGGCTTTTATACACGTGGTGTAATGGATAGTCTTTGGATCGAGTACCATGAAAATGGAGCTATTTTAAGCGAAGGCTATTTCCGCTCCAACAAACGTGAAGGATACTGGAATGAATATTATAACACGGATACCTTAGCAGCTGAAGGACTTTTCGTACATGGCATACAGGAAGGTGAATGGAAAGAATATCATGAAAATGGTAAACTGGCTTCGATTGGTGTATATGAAAGCGGCATCAAGGTAGGTATTTGGAAAAGCTATTACGAAAATGGCAAGCCTTTTATGGAAGGTTTGTTTGTAAAAGGATTTGAACACGGTCCATGGAAAGTCTACCACGACAATGGTAAAGTCAAACAAGAAGGTTCTTACATAATGGGTGAAGAAGAAGGTCTATGGAAAGAATATTATCCTTCCGGACGAGTAGAATCAGAAGGCAATTATGTAGATGGAACGGAAGAAGGCAAATGGAAAAATTACTGGGATACCGGTGTACTGATGAGTGAAGAAACGTATGTCAAAGGAAGATTGATGGACGTAGGTCCGCTTTCCGATAAAAATGGCAAACAGCTTCTGAAAGGCACGTTCAAAGCGGGTACCGGCAACTTAAAGAGCTATTACGACAATGGCACGGTATCTGTAATAGGGAACTTCAAAGATGGAAATCCCGAAGGGAAATGGAAGTATTTCTATCCTAACGGCAAACCATCAGGAGACGGAGCCATGTTAAATGGACAACGCACGGGTATATGGAAGTACTATTCTGATTTAGGAAACCTGGAAGCGGAAGGTGTTTACGAGAACGATGAATTGGTGGGAGAATGGAAGTATTACATGGAAGGGGAGTTTACACACACAGAACGGTTTGATGAAGAGTAAAAAAATAATCCTTGTTATCTTTTTAATAACCATCGTAAATCTTTGCAATGGCCAGTTAAAGCAATCCTTCTATGATACAGGAGAATTGAAAGAAGAAGGAATGCTTGATACAAGTGGAAAGAAAACGGGTACATGGAAATTGTTTTATCCGAATGGTAAAATCAATGCCGAGGAGCATTACGAAAAGGGTAAGCGAGACGGTATCATTAAGACTTACGGTTTTGAAGGATCTTTGCAAACGGTAGAACATTGGAAATCGGGTATGCAGGAAGACAGTACCTGGGAATACTATACCAATGGCCAAGTGAAAAGAAAAGGTGTTTTTAAGGACGGAGTATACGAGGGACTTTGGATCACTTACTATGAAAATGGTATCATTCAAAACAAAGGACATTACAGCTTCGGGCAACCTTCTGGCGAATTTATATTTTATAGGTCCAGTGGTATCATAGAGTTTCAAGCGATTTATTCAGATGGAATAAAAGATGGTCCCGCAACGAATTACGACGAGAAAGGAAGAGTGAAGGCAAAAGGAAATTATAAGGGAGAAGAAAAAGTAGGCGAATGGATATATTATAATGCGAAAGGGAAAGTGATTAAAAAAGAAGTTGTAAGTGATAAGTTGTAAGTTCTTGCAAATAAAAAGACCTTAGTAATAAAACCAAGGTCTTTTTATTTAGTTGCTAAGTTTGGTTACTTACTACTTTCCACTTACCACTATTTTATATTCCGCATTCACTCCTTGCACAAATTCCTTCGGTTTAATCAAGTAAGGCACAACTCCGATAGCTGTAACAACTAGTCCAGCCCCTCTTACCAGCCAATCACTGCCATCGTCTCCGGCAATGCTCGGTGCTTCCAGCATGGTTCCCACACCTCCTACAATCAATACTGCTCCGGCAGCATAACCTACTTTATGCAGGCAACTCATTTTTCTAATGGCATAAATTTCTTTCAACTTCACTTCACGCAGTTGTATATCATCTTCTTCTGGTGTAAAGATGACCAATGAAGTATCTGTAAACGATTGAATCTTCCCTTTTTTATACTCATCATCTGCTGATAGTTTGAAAGAAAAAGATTGGTTCGCTTTTAATGTACGAACTTTCCCATTCTTTGTGTTTTTAACCTGAAGTTCTTGTGCCTGAACGGCAAGAGACGTAAGCAAGAGAAAGAAGCAACAGAAAGAGATCTTTGTATACATGTTTTTCATAGCGGTTATTTTGTGGAGCTTATCAATATATCTAAAATTAATAATATTATAAATATTCCTGAACGTTTGTTTGCTTGTCGGCGATTTGCTTTTGATACATTTGGAAATAGATTCCTCCTTTTTGAATCAACTGATCATGAGTGCCTTCTTCTTTAATTTCACCGTTTTCCAATACAATGACCCGATTGGCCAACTTTACACTGGATAAGCGGTGGGAAATGATCAGACTTGTTTTATTCCGCATCACCGTCTTAAGGTGACCCAAAATTTCATCTTCTGTTTGAGTATCTACAGCGGAAAGACAATCATCAAGAATTAATAATTGAGGATTTCTGATCAAGGCTCTGGCAATGGATACGCGTTGCTTCTGACCTCCTGACAAGGTAATACCCCGCTCTCCCAATATCGTGTCGTATTGTTCAGCGAAATGCTCAATATTATTGGAAAGACCGGCTTGTTTAGCCGCTAGTCGAACTTCCTCTTCTGTCGCATGATCCTTACCAAATTGAATATTAGCTCTGATGGTGTCGGAAAATAGAAAAACTTCCTGAGGAACAAACCCTGTATAACTTCTGTAATACTGGAGATCCATAGACTTTAAAGGAATACCATCGACAGAAATGGTCCCTGATGTAGGATCATATAATCTGCAAGCCAGGTAAGCAATCGTACTTTTCCCCGAACCGGTATTGCCTACAATGGCGAGTGTTTCTCCAGCCTTGATTTCAAAGCTAATGCCTTTCAGTGCTTCTGTTTTGGAATTTGGATAGTGTAAAGTCACGTTGTCGAAACGCAAGTTACCTTTGATGATAGGCATTAGGCCTTCATCAGACGATAGAGCAGTGTGCGTGTTTAAGAATTCATTGATTCTTCCTTGTGAAACATCTGCTCGTCTCACCATGCTGGTGATCCACCCCAATGCAGCAACAGGCCAGCTGAGTTTGTTGAGGTAAAAAATAAATTCTGCAATATTACCATCGGTGATCGTGCCGTCGATGACTTGTTTTCCGCCCACCCATATGATCATAACCGTACTCATTCCAATCAGGAATATAATGATTGGAAAAAATAAGGAATTGATCAGTGTGAGTCCTAATGCTTTATTTTTGTAGTCATTACTCAGTGTGTGAAATTGTTCGTAGGATTTGGTTTCACGGGAATACGATTTTAAAACGCGTATACCTGAAAACGCTTCTTGTACAAAAGTGGAAAGATTAGAAAGTGTTTTTTGTATTTCTTCTGAACGGGCACTGATGCGGTTATGTACACTATATATAGTAATGACGAGTAATGGCAGTGGAATGATCGTATAGAGTGTCAATGTAGGATTGACATTGATCATAATAGAAACCGTAATGACAAATAGAGTGATCATATTCAAACTATACATAATAGCCGGCCCTAAATAATTGCGCACATGATTGACATCTTCGGAAATGCGATTCATTAAATCGCCGGTATTGTTTTTTCTGTAAAAGCTTAGGGGCAATTGCTGGTAGTGTTTGTAGATTTCATTTTTGAGATCATATTCGATCAGTCTTGAAACGCCAATGATTGTTTTACGTTGAAAATACAGAAAAACACCACTGATCAATGTCGTTCCCAGTATGACCAAGCCATAAATGAGAATTTGAGTATTGGCCTCTTCAACATTCTTTTCCCCTGCCAATACAACAGACAAACTGTCGATCGATTTTCTGATCATAGGCCCCTGGATGACGCCAAAAACATTGTAAAATATGGTAAAAAGAAGACCCATGAGCAGGCTTCCGCGGTATTTATATAAATATTTGTTGAGGTAACTGAGAGATCCCATGATTCGTGTTTGTGATGTAACAAATATCGGGAGATAAAGATTGTAATCAAGCCTTAAAACAATTACTTTTGTACTCTAATCAGGTAAAAAAGCTTGTCAGCTCTTACTAAAACGTTCTTTTACACTACTTATGCTTAACCGTAGGTTACTTCGAATCAAAGCTATGCAAGCCTTGTATGCTCTTGACATCGCCAGGCAATCCAATTTTGAAATGGGTACTGAATTGTTGGAGGAGTTTTTTGCTCCGGACATGAAGACCATGGAACCCCAGGACAAAGGAGCTTTAAAAGCTCAATTTACTTTGGCTGATAAATGGTACAGGGAAGTAGTAGAAGAATCCAAGCAAGTAGAAGAACACACCGATCCCACTATTGTAAAAGCAGCCGCAAAGGCTTTGGCTCAATACCGTAGCTTCAATGAAAACGACCGCAAGCATTTTCAACGAGTGATGTTGCGTGACGTAGACGAAGTATACCGCGAATACCTTTCTATTCTACACTTATTGGTTTCTTTGGCTGAAGTGACAGAAGAAGATCAATTGCATGAAAAGACAAAACACATCAGCAAAAATATTCCGGAAGTATTTTTTAAACTGAAGAACAATAAAGTTTTACAAGAGTTGAAGAGCAACCCTAGACTCCAGGAGTTATGGGCTCGCCACAAAGCCGATTTCCCCAGGGATGCGGTCAAGTCTTATTACAAAGAATATTTATTGGCCTTGCCTGAATATAAAGCCTATCAGGAAAAGGCAAGCACAGATTTAGAAGAAGACAAAGCCCTCCTTCTTGATCTCTTCAAAAATTCCATACTCAAGGTCAAACACATCGAAGATATTTTAGAAAGTGATGATTTGAATTGGATAGAGAATAAAGCCATTGTAAAAGGAATGGTAGTCAAGACGCTCAAGTCCGTGGGAACTGATATCGATCCTGATCAATTAGTGTTAGAGATTTCTTTGAATTGGGAAGACGATAAACAATATTTCAAAGATATTTATGACAATACGGTTAAAAACGACGAACCGTTTGAAGCCCTGATTCATGCCAAGGTACAAAACTGGGACATGGAGCGTTTGGCTGTTTTGGATAAGATCATTTTAAAAATGGCCCTGGCAGAAATGATCTACTGCCCGAGTATACCGGTAAAAGTAAGCATCAACGAATTCATTGAATTGTCAAAAACATATAGTACCCCCAAAAGCAAGCAGTTTGTAAATGGTCTATTGGACAAAATTTCTGCTGAATTGATGGCCGAAGGCAAAATCAGGAAAAGCGGACGAGGATTGATTGATAACAAATAACGGATAAGGCTAAAAATAATAGGGCTGTCCATTGATTTATCGCTCTAGAATTAGGAAAATTGTACGACCGGACCGATGAATGGTCAGGTTTATAAAATTACAGTAAACATTTATTTTAATTTTTGCTTGAGCATGAAAAAAAAGATAGGATTTGTAATGGTATTGGCTGCATTTGCACTGGCGACTGCTTGTTCTGAAGAAAAAGAAAACTCAGCAGATACCTCCATGGTAGCTTCGGACAGCATTGCAACAAAACCATTGACGTCAATCGCTTTCGCCGATACTGTGCATGACTTTGGAACCATTAAAGAAGGCGAAAAAGCGTCGCATATATTTAAATACAAAAACACAGGTGACAATCCATTAATATTGGAAGATGTAAGACCGTCATGCGGTTGCACATTGCCTGAATGGACAAAAGATCCTATCGCTCCAGGCGCGGAAGGTATTATCAAGGTAGTATACAACAGTGAAGGTCGCCCGGGAGAGTTTCACAAAACAATTACAGTAATAGCCAATACTGCGGCTGAAGTTGTCTTGCTTAAGATTCAGGGAACAGTAACACCGAAGGCTCCGGACATTCAGGGGCCTTACAAAAATCAACAATAAGTAGTATCAATTTAATCTAGCATATATTTAATTTATTATGACAAACGAATTTGCATTGGTGTTATTAGACGCAGGAGGAGCTGGTTCAGCAATACCTCAATTACTCTTTTTTGGAGCGATATTTATCGTGATGTATTTCTTCATGATTCGTCCGCAGCAAAAGAAAGCGAAAGAACAAAAGAACTTTAGAGAAACGCTAAAGAAAGGTGACTTCGTACAAACACTGGGCGGCATTCATGGTAAAATCTACTCTATCGAATCAGATGATACCGTATGGTTGGAAGTAGATACGAAGGGTACTCGTTTAAAAGTAGAAAAGGCAGGTATCGGAAGTGCTTCCGATAAAACATTCTAGACTCATTGAGGAAATACCTACGATACGACTATAAAGCATATCTGCTTTGCTTGGTTACAGCCGCTTGTTTTTGGGTGCTGAATGCCATGGGAGGGGAATATGCATCAGACATTCTCTATCCGGTGCATTTTGTGCCGGATAGTACGTCTTCTCCTATAGAGAAAGGCTCTAAGGTTTCAGTTGCTTTCAATGCTTCAGGAACTGGTTGGGAATTGTTAAAGCGTAGTCTTTTTTTTAAATTTTCTCCTGCAGAAATTCCTTTATCCACTGTAAAGGGCGAGCATATTATACCTACTTCTCGTTTGCTGGGTTATTTGGTCCCCAATTTAGGCAAACTAAAAATCAATCATCTCATTACTGATTCTATCGAGGTGGAAAGCAAAGTGATTTTACAGAAGAAAGTTTTTCTTTCTTTAAATACTGAAAAATTGCAACTCCAACCACCATACCGCATCAGCAGCAAGATATATCTTGAACCAGATTACATTACAGTAGATGGTCCTTCAGCGGATATATTGGCTATGCCTGATACGTTAGAGCTTATGATCAAAAATAAGATTGTCAAGGGAGTAGATACGTTGTTGGATTTAAAGTCGATTATTTCACATAAGCTAAGTGTAGATTATAATGACGCGCATTTATTGTTTGATGTTGCTCCTTTTGGAAAAAGGGAAAAGACAATCCAGGCTACCTTGATTGGTTTTCCAGATTCATTAGAACAAACCATTTCAAAACCTGAATTTAAGGTAGAGTACTTTGTGCAAGAAGAATATTTCGAAATCGAAAAGAAGGCCAAGTATAAAATCATTCTGGATTATAACATGATCGACAACAAGAACCATACACTTGTTCCTGTATTACTGGATTTCCCGGATTATATACGCGATTATAAAATTACCCCTGCCGTATTTTCGTTAAAACATGCCAAATAAACCGCTTCTACTGGGCGTAACCGGTGGCATTGGAAGTGGGAAGAGTACAGTCTGTCAATTATTTGCTGTGCTTGGTATTCCAATATACAATGCTGACGATAGAGCCAAATGGATAGTGTCCAACGATTTGGAGACAAGAAAAGCTATTTCAGACATTTTTGGCCCGGATTCATTTCTTCAGGGCGAATACAACAGAGCGTTTATTGCTTCCATTGTATTTCAATCTCCGGAAAAACTCCAGCAGTTGAATGCCATCATACATCCTGCTGTCGGTAGAGATTTTGAACTGTGGATAAAATTAAATCAAGACAAAGCCCCTTATTTAGTAAAAGAAGCGGCTTTGCTATTTGATTCGGGAAGCCAAAACAAATTGGACCACATAGCCGTGGTGCATGCACCGGATGCATTACGAATGAAGAGAATCAGGCAAAGAGACCCTCAACGCAGTGAAGATCAAATTAGAAATATTATATCTAATCAGATGACTCAGGAAGAAATGATGAAGAGGGCTTCATTTTTAATTGATAATTCTGGAAAAACACTACTAATACCTCAAGTTGTGGCTATAAATTCATCGATTGTTAGGGATATTTAGTCTAATTTTTTAAAAAGAGGTTTGATTTTTTACTAATACTTAATTCAATTAAGCAAATTCATACTGATTTCTATTTTAGGCCTTTTTTCATGTCAAAACAGCATTTTACGCTTTAATCTCCCGGTTTTAATTCAACAGTTTGAATTTTATCGTGTGATTTATCTATATTTTTTTAATATACCGATGTTTGCTATTGCTTTCTATGCGTAACTAGTCCGCTCTCCAAAACGTATAATTAATTGATTAATAGGTAATATTAATAAATATTTAAGAAGTTACATTTCTAAGTGTTTACGTATATACTTAATATTTGTCATGTAATAAATATGGTGATTATGAAAAAGTGTCTACTCCTCGCATTATTTTCAATTTTAGGGCTTTCAGCTTCTTTGGGTCAAGTATCCCCTTATTCTCTCGCTCCGGATTGGTATTTTGGAATAGGTGGTCGTATGACATTTCCCAGTGGGAATTTTCCTACTTCTGGTGCTCCAACTACTAGTACTATGCCTACCAACAATTCGGTAGGAGTGGAAGCGTCAACAGATGTTTGTTTTAAAAGTGGTTCGGTAGCATTTTATACGAACTCTCAGCAAGTGTATAATGCGAATCCTGCCAATGCCTCGTGGAACGATTATATCCGTTCGCTCACAACAGATGGCACATGTGCAGGTTCCTCAACAGGTGCCGGTGTATCCTTCCCGGATCCTGCAAGTCCCACCAATGCCTTTTATTTAGTATTGGCCAATGACGTAACAAGCGGAAGTTGCAACCATGCAGGAGTAAATAGGTACCGTTTTACAGGAACAGGTACTTCTGTTGTTTATAATGCTGGTCAAACATTGATGGCACCGGATGCTTTCGCTGGGGAAGCCATTACAGCAGGTACCGATGGTATAGGTGGATATTGGGTAGTTATTCATAACAGTGGAACAGCCAATACTTTTAGAGTATTTCACTTTACAGCCGGTGGCATTACAACTCTCGCTGATCAAACAGTGGGAGCAGCTGTTTCGGATGTTTCGGGTTCTCAATCGTATTTAAAAATCAGCCCTTGTCAAGATAAAATTGCTTATCATTCAGGCGGTACTTTAGTTGTTCATAACTGGGATAGAACAACCGGTACGGTAGGTGCGGAATTACGTCGTATTACACCAGCTAGTTATGGAGTCGGATTAGAATTTTCTCCTGATGGATCTAAAATATTTTATTCAGGACAAGCATCTGCAGTGACTTATGTGGATATCGCCAGTGGAACATCAGGTAATGTAACAAGTTCATCTTCTTGGAGTATGCAATTAGGTAACGATGGTAAAATATACTGTTCACCGGGAGGAGCTTCTCTTGGAGTAATTTCTGCTCCTAATACTGCACCTGCATATACCACTTTAGGTATTACCGGTGGCGGATCTACTTTCCGTGGTTTAAGTAACATTGCTTGGATGACACCTGACAAACCGGTGATTACGGCTACTCTGGGATCAGCTTGCAATGAGTACGATTTTAGTTTTATATTCAAAAACTACTTCAATGGAGATATAGGTATCGATGGAACAAATATAACATGGGTTTGGGGGGACGCATCTGCTAATACCACGAATAATGCTACGCCAACTCATATTTTTCCCGCAGGATCAGGTGGACCTTATCATGTGGTGCTCACATTTAAAGATTCCAAATGTGGTCAAACGTGGACAGCTAATATTGACGTAACGATTACTTGTCCTGCACCTGTAGAGCTAATCAGCTTTGATGGAGTAGCGAGTCCGGGTGGGGTAGATTTGATTTGGAAAACGGCGATGGAGTTGAATAACGACTACTTTGATTTGCAACGTTCTACAGATGGAATTCATTTCTATTCTATCGCAGAGATCAAAGGAGCAGGAACAAGCAACAGTACATTATCATATCCTTACAGAGACAAGGAAGTAACATCTGGTTTGGTATATTATAAATTGGCTCAACACGATTATGACGGGACTATTTCATATAGTAAAATCGTCGCTGTCCACTTTGACAAAGCAGGTTCTACGCCTGTTGTCGTTGCACCGAATCCATTCTCGAGTTCTTTTGTGTTAAGCAAAATTTTCTCAGAAGCCGCCACGGTATCTGTATATGATATTTATGGAAGATTATTGGAGCAAAAAGTAACAAGTGCTGAAGAGTTCTCTCTTACTTTGGGCGAAGGCTTGGCCAATGGTTCTTATATCGTTCAATACTTAACAGGATCCAATGCATATACTATTCATGTAGAGAAGAAGTAAGCGTTTGATGAAAAAGCAAAAAAGAGGAACTTCATCAACTAATCCTCTTTTTTGCTTTTTGTTAATCGTATGTCGATACAAGGGTTTTCGTGAGATTTTTACTTTGGTTGATTATTAGTGGGTTATCAAACTTTTTTCTATATTTAGAAGTATAATAAATTCCAATCCAGCTACTCCTTAAATTTATGATTAAAATTATACAGCGTGTAATGCTATGTTCAATAGCCTTCATATTAGTGTACCATCAAAATATTCAAGCTCAAGTTTCACCCTATTCATTGTCTCCTAAATGGATGTTTGGTTATGGAGCTGGAATGAATTTTTCAGGAGGCGCTCCTGTTGTATTATCAGGTAATCCAAGCACGGCAGCAGTTGCACCAGCTTTGGAAGAATCAACATCAATCTGTGATCGGACAGGAGCACTAGCTGTTTACACAGATGCGGTTAGGATTTATAATGGAGCTACTAATGCCACCGTAAGAGACATGAATACGACAGATGCTCTTGCTGGGAATTCTGCAACTAATGGTGCCGTTTTGATTCCAGACCCGGCTGCTCCTGCTTCTCAGTACTATCTTTTTTTAGCCAATGATGTTACAGCGGGATTGCAACCTAGTAAAGGAATCAATTATTATAAACTGACCAAGAGTGGAGCAGTAGTAACGGTAACTTCTGGCCCTACTAATATTGCGGCAGGCTCTGCGGTAGACGAATCGCTTTGTGCAGGAGCAGACAGTTTGGGCGGTTATTGGATTGTGTCTCATGAACTCAGTAATAATAATTTCTGGATTTGGCATGTGACAACAGGAGGCGTAGGTGGGGTAAGTAAACAAGCTCATACTCCGTATGTAGGAGGTACAGGAAATGGTACGGTAAAAATCAGTAAGTGCCAGGATGTAATTGCCTGGACTGGTAATAATAGTTTAGTAGTGTATCCCTGGAATCAAAAAACTGGAACCTTTACCAATGCGGCATTGTATAGCAATGTTTTGGGTATGGGAGCGACAGGATCAGAACCTACTTATGGATTAGAACTTTCTCCGGATGGTTCAATGGTATATCATACTGTTCTGGGGAATGCCAATACAACTGGTGGTACATTAAAACAGATTGAGATAAGTACAGGTAATCCGACGGTTCTTTCTTCAAGCTCTGTTAATGGAGGAAGCAAAGAATTAGGTACTATGCAGCTGGGGCCTGATAATAAAATTTATGTCACCAATAGTGCTTCTCTTACAACAGGTAATAT
>JAQBNS010000081.1 GCA_028288405.1 Chitinophagaceae bacterium | reverse complement strand
TCAATTAATTGTTAAACTTTAAATTACCTGCAAAATGAGTAGCAAAGGCGGAAATGTTATTTTTGATAAGTTTATGCCCATCCTTTATGGATTAGGTGCGGCAGTCGTTATTGTTGGAGCGATGTTTTAAATCATGCACTGGCCTGGTGCTGGTCCTATGCTTGTTGTTGGGTTGTCAACAGAAGCAGTCATCTTCGCTTTCAGTGCATTCCAACCGGTACACAAAGATCCAGATTGGTCTAGAGTATATCCTCAGTTGGCGGAAGATTTCGATGGTGATGATTCTTCTTCTTCTACAGACGTTGTAGGTAAATTGGGTGACATGATGGCTGAAGCTAACATCAACCAAGGTACTATCTCTAAATTGGGTGCTGGCTTGAATAGCTTGAACGAATCAGTAAGCAAAATTGGTGATTTGACCAACGCTTCTGTTGCTTCTAGCGAATATGCTACAGTTGTTAAAACTGCTACTGCATCAGTAAAAGACCTTAGCTCTTCTTATGCTAAAGCTGCTGAAGCAATGTCTGGAATGTCTAATGCATCTGTTGATGCTCAGAAATACCACGAACAAGTTCAACACATCACTAAAAACCTTGGTGCATTGAATGCTGTTTATGAAATGGAACTTCAAGATGCTAACAACCACTTGAGAGCAATGAACAAATTCTACGGTAACTTGTCTAACGCTATGGAAAACATGGCTGACGCTACTAAAGATACTCAAGCTTTCAAAGAAGAGTTGTCTAAGCTTTCTAAAAACTTGACTCAATTGAACAACGTTTACGGCAACATGCTGTCAGCGATGAAAGGTTAATTCCTTTACAATTTCTGAGTTAGTTTTAAGTTATTGATAAATAAGTAAACACATTTAAATAAAACATTAATATGGCTGGTGGTAAAGAATCCCCTAGGCAGAAGATGATCGGCATGATGTACTTGGTGTTAACAGCATTGTTAGCACTTCAAGTAAGCTCTGCGATCATTCAAAAATTCAAGTTTTTGGATGATAGCTTGCAAGTTGCCGTAACTTCTGCAAATAAAACAAATACTGAAGTAGATGGCCGTATCAAAAAGGCTGTGAAAGACAACGGTGGTAAAGCCGAAGACTTAGCAGTTTTAGCAAAGGCTGAAAGCGTTCGTAAACAAACTGGTGAATTATTGGCTTACATCAACGTTTTGAGAACAGAATTGATCAAAGAAACAGGTGGTGAAGAAAAGGATGAATCAGGTATCACGGTAGGTTACGTTGGTGCTAAAGAGGAACAAAAAGTGATGGAAATCATGCTTGGTCCAGAAGGTAGCCACAAAGGTAAAGGCTATGACTTGAAAGACAAATTGAATGCTTACTCTAAAAGCATCTCTACTCTTGTAGGAGAGAAACGTCTTCCATACAAAGCATTGGCTCTTGATGCAAAAGATGATCCTATGTTCGTTAAGGATAAGGAACAAAACAAAAAGGATTTCGCTGAATTGAACTTCGCTCAAACTCCAATGGTAGCTGCTCTAGCTGTATTGAGTACGAAAGAAGCTGAAATGTTGAAATTGGAAAGCTTGGCTTTGGAAGATTTGGCTACTCAGGTAGGTGCTTCTAACTTGTCTTTCGATCAAGTATTCGCGATGTCTCGTGCTACTTCAAACGTTGTAGCTGCAGGTACTGATTACGAAGCGGAAATGTTTATCGCTGCTTCTTCTTCTGCTCTTAAGCCTACTTTCAAGTATGGCGGTAGCGAAGTTCCAGCTGTTAACTCAGGTGGTGTAATCGTAGGTAAAGTAAAATTCAGAGCTTCTGCCGGTGCTTATGATAAAGAAGGTAACGCCAAGAAAACTTGGGGTGGATCTATCACTATCAAAAACAAAGGTAAAGATACGGTCTTCAAATTGGAAGTTCCTTACATCGTAGCTAGACCAGTTATCCAAGTTCAATCTGCTTCTGTTCAAGCATTGTACAGAAACTGCGGTAACGAATTGAACGTACAAGTTCCTGCATTAGGTTCTCAATACAACCCAAGTTTCTCTGCTAGCGGAGCAACAGTTGTAAAAGGTTCTCAAAAAGGAATTGTTACATTGATCCCTACTGCAGCTACTGTTAAGTTGAACGTTTCTAGTGGTGGTACTGCACTTGGTTCTCAGGATTTCAAAGTTCGTTTGATTCCTAAACCTGAAATCATAGTTATGTCTAACGGTAAGCCGGTAGATGAAAAAACAGGTATGGCTGCTCCAGGCCCTCGTTCTTTGACTGTTATTGCTAAACCAGACGAAAGCTTCCTGGCCTTCTTGCCTAAAGATGCTCGTTACGCAGTCACTCAATGGATGGCTGTATTGGTAAGAGGTAAGCGTCCTGTATCTACTCAGAACTTCACTTCAGGAACTGGTAACTTGTCTGCTTTTGCAGCTCAAGCTCAGCCTGGTGATCGTATCATGGTAGAGGTTAAGCAGGTTAAGCGTACCAACTTCTTAAATCAGCAGGAAGTTGTAAACTTAGGAACACCAATCAAAAACGTTCCTTTGAACTAGTAAAAAGAAATTTATTCATACTGCCTATGAAAAAGTTAAGTGTTGCTTTGTTATTGTTTGTTGGTGCTATTTCATCTAGTGTTGTAGCTCAAGAAACGCCTACCCCTGTTCAGTCAACGGCTGAGCAATGTGATGATTGCAATAAGCATTCTACACACTATATCCACGAATCGGATATCATGTATAGAAAGATCTTATTGAGAGGTATTGATCTTAGGGAGAAACAAAATCTTCCGTTGTTTTCAAGAAACAGAGAGATTACTGAACTATTCATCAAAGGTGTAGAATCAGGTACTATCACTCCCTACATGAATGATTCGTTGGATTGCGGTCGTCAGATCACTATCGATGAGTTTCATAAAAATATCTTAATCCCTTCTGATCAGGCTCAGCTTACTCAGGAAGAAAAAGATATCATGTTGGCAAACGGTGATTCTTCATTTATGCAAACAGGTGGAGCGGAATACTTCTTCCCAAGAGATTTGTATCAATTGGAGATCAAAGAATGTTTGATCTTTGATAAGCAAAGATCAAGAATGTACTACAACATCCTTGCGTTAACGTTGTACGTTCCGGCAGATCATCCTGCTAACATCAGAGGTATCCAAACGGTAGTAGCTTCATTCAGTTATAAAGAATTGTGTGAGAAACTATTCAAAGATAATCCTAAGGCAATCTGGTTTAACGCTATCAACGATCAGGAACACAAGAACCTTGCTGATGCTTTTGAATTGAGACTATTCAGTTCTTATATTCTAAAAGTATCTAACCCTACTGACTCATACTTGTCCGATATCTACGGCGGTGATCAGCAAAAAGGGATCATGGCTTCTCAGTGGGCTGCGTTCGATTTGTTAGAGTACGAACATCACCTTTGGGAATTCTAAAAAAAGCATTTTAAGCAACGCTTAAGTTTGTTATAGGCAAAAGAAAAGGCTCACTGTATAGTGAGCCTTTTCTCGTTTATAATAAATAATAGCAAGGAGCCAGGAGGTACGAGCTAGGCCTTACCCTAGCTCGTACCTCCTGGCTCCTTGCTTAAATGAGCTTTTCCTTAATGATCTGAGCTTTGCTTTTGCCTACCACCTTAGCGATATCCTCAACCGTTGCTGCTTTGATTTTATCGATGGTTTTAAAAGCCACCAGTAACTTTTGTGCGGTGTTGGGGCCAATGCCTTCTATCCCATGCAGTGCAGTTTGATTGAGTGTATTTTGACTTCTTTTTTTTCTGTGAAAGGTAATCGCAAAACGGTGTGCTTCATTTCGTAAGTTTTGCAACAACATCAAACCTTCCGACCGGCGCCCTAATATCAGGGACTCCTGATCTCCCGGGAAGAAAATTTCTTCTAATCGTTTCGCCAATCCTATAACAGGAACTTTACCATAGATGCCCACTTCTTTTAAGGCTTCTATGGCAGCGTTCAGTTGGCCTTTGCCTCCATCTATTACAATCAATGTGGGCAGTGGTAAATTTTCTTCTAGTACACGTCTATATCTTCTGCCGACAATTTCTATCATAGATGCAAAGTCATCCGGACCTTCTACTGTTTTGATATTGTAATGCCGGTAATCTCTTTTGCTTGGTTTGCCATTTTTAAAGCATACCATAGAGGCCACTGGGTTCGTGCCTTGTATGTTTGAGTTGTCAAAACATTCAATGTGTAGAGGAAGATCTTTTAGACTCAATTCCTTTTGTAATACTTCTACAGCGTGTGTATAACGTTTGTTAGGATCCGTTTCAATACGCTTATTCAATTCTATGAATGCATTTTTCAATGCGATATCCAGTATCTTTTTCTTATCACCAATTTTAGGTACTTGCCAATCGTATACAATGTCTTTAATCCAAAGGGGAGTGATGTTGCTGATGATGGTGATGTCCTTGTTTTCATCAACAGGAAGATTTTGTATGGCTTTTAGATAAGCATGAAACAAAATTTCTTCATTGCTTTCATCCAGTTTTTTCTTGATGTCTACATTATAAGTTTGCACGATTGTACCATACTGTACATGAATCACACTCACCGTTGCTTTTACTTCATTGCTTAATATTCCTAATACAATTAAGTTGCCTAAATCAGGATTGAGGATGACGGATTTTTGCTCCAGCAAACTGATTTTATGTAAGGAGTGCTTATAGCTTTCCGCTTCTTCAAAACGCAATCGTGTAGCGGCTTCTGTCATTTGCTGATGCAGAAAATCTTTCGCCAGAGCGTAGTTACCTTTGAGTATATGGATGACTTGTTTGATTTTATCCTGATAAGCTTCTTTGCTTTCATATCCTACACAAGGGCCTGTGCAGTTGTTGACATGATATTCCAAGCATACTTTGTATTTATTCGCCAGAATATTGTGCGCTGATAAATTCAAGTCGCAGGTTCGTAGTTTGAATATTTTACGAAGGGAATCTACCAGATCATTCATCGTACCGACAGAAGTATAAGGGCCGAAGAATTTTGCGTTTTTATATAACTCCGGTCTACGTGTGGTCAGTAGGCGAGGGAAGGATTCGTCAGGAATACAGATGAAAGGAAAACTTTTATCATCGCGCAACAGGATATTATACTTGGGCTTGAAGGCCTTGATCAGATTGTTCTCGAGCAATAGTGCTTCGTATTCTGTAGTAACTACGGTGAATTGTATCGCACTGATTTGACTCACGAGACGTTGCGTCTTGCGGTCTTTGTTTTTTAAATCTAAAAAATAACTGGTGACACGTTTTCTTAAATGCTTGGCCTTGCCAATATAGATCAGTTCGTTTTCCTTATTGAAATATTTGTATACTCCTGGATCGGAAGGAATACTGCGAATGATATTTTTTAGCTCCTCTTTGTTTCTGATCAGCATTCTTTAAAGGTCTTTAGGAAGATCCTGGTTTTTACCTGTGCCTTGGTACATGCTGGAATCAGAGTATTGCATGTTTCTGTCGTGATAAGTTTTGCAATTGATTTCAACGGAAAGTGGTTTCGCCGGGCGAGGGAAGTTTTCTTGTTTTATGCCGGTGTTTGCGTCTGCATATATTTTGTTCATGAAGATCGCCCAGATCGGCATGGCCATGCGTGCGCCTTGTCCATCATCCATTAAACGAAAGTGAATGCTTCGGTCATCACCACCTACCCATGCTCCGGAAACAAGATGCGGTGTAATGCCCATGAACCAACCATCAGAATAGTTTTGTGTAGTTCCTGTTTTACCTCCGATCTCTCCGCCTTTCCATAACAATCCCCATTTGTTGAGACCCAATGCTGTGCCGCCTTTTTCTTCCGTAGCGCCACGTAACATGTGCACCATGAGATAAGCACTTTCTTCATTCAAGGCTTCCACTGTTTTTGGAACAAAATCTTGCAATACATTCCCATTGCGGTCTTCTATGCGTTGAATAAAGAAAGGTTCCGTCCATACACCGTGGTTAACGAACGTACTGTAGGCTCCTACCATTTCATATACCGATACATCGTATACACCGAGACAAATAGCGGGAACTGCATCAATTGGGCTTTGTATACCGATACGTTTGGCATATTGCACGATGGTTTCAGGTCCCAGACGTTTTACCAAATTCGCTGTGATCGAGTTGATGGAATTGGCCATCGCTTTGCGCAGCGTAAATGTTTGTCCGGAGTATACTCCGTCACTGTTTTGAGGAGTCCATGTTTTATTGACATCGGCTGTTTCAAATGTTACCGGTAAATCTGCTACTTCAAAACAAGGAGAATAACCAAGGTCGAGTGCTGTAGCGTAAACAAAAGGCTTGAAGGTAGAACCCGGTTGTCTTTTTCCCTGCTTCACGTGATCGTACTTGAAGTGTTTATGATCTATGCCGCCTACCCATGCTTTGATATGCCCATTCAAAGGATCCATGGCCATAAAGCCGGCTTGCAGAAAATGTTTGTAGTAACGGATAGAATCCATCGGACTCATGAGCGTGTCTTTGTCTCCGTTCCACGAAAAAATGCGCATTTGAATTTTTCTATTCATGTGCAAATTGATGGCTTCGGCATCGTCACCATATGCGGCTTTTAATTGCATGTAGCGATCAGATTTTTTTGCAGCATTTTCGATGAAGTTCGGAATTTCTTTCATCTCTTCGTCTCGCCATGGTGTACGGCCTTTCCAGAAGGAGAAGAATTTTTTCTGCAATACTTTCATGTGTTCGCCGACTGCTTCTTCCGCATGTTGTTGTATGCGTGAATCAATGGTGGTATATATTTTCAGACCGTCTTTGTAGAGATCCAATCCTCTTTCTTTGCACCATTTGATTAAATAAGCATTGATGTGACTTCTGAAATAAGTGGCTAATCCTTTGTTGTGGTTTTCTACTTCATAATTTAACGCAAGAGGAGAGGCTTTGACAGAATCGCATTGAGCGGCAGTGATGAATTTATATTTCTGCATTTGCTCTAATACGGTATTTCTTCTTCCCATTGCCAAATCCGGATTGTAAACCGGACTGTATAAAGACGGAGCTTTCAGCATACCCACCAACATGGCGGCTTCGTTGAGTTTTAAGCTGTCGGGTGTTGTTCTGAAAAACGTTTTACTTGCCACTTGAATACCATAGGCATTACTACCAAAGTCAACGGTATTCAAATACATGGTCATGATTTCTTTTTTCGTGTAAGACTTTTCCAATGTAATGGCGGTCATCCATTCTTTGGTTTTGTCTATGATCACTTTCATTTTGTGATTCTTTGTTGCCAATGAACCCTCGTATTGAGCCCCTCTTGTATTGAATAAGTTTTTAGCCAACTGTTGTGAAATGGTACTGGATCCTCTTTTGTCTCCTTTTATTAAGTACCAACCAATAGCCAGAGTGCCCATCATGTCTATACCAGAGTGTTCTTCAAATCGAATATCTTCTGTTGCCAAGAGTGCATTGACCATATTGGGAGAAATGTCTTCGTATTTTATCGGTGTTCTGTTTTCCCGGAAATATTTTCCAAGTAAAACCATGTCTTCCGTATAGAGTTCTGAAGCGTATTCGTTTTTTGGATTTTCCAATGTTTGTATGTCTACCATCGGTCCGAACAAACCAAACATATCAATGGATACCATGTAAACATAGGTCACAATAAATAGTAACATGCATACAAAACCGATCCATGTTCCCCACACTATTTTTTTGATGATGCTGCCTTTTTTCATGTGTTGTTTTTATTAATCTGTCGGTAATTCCTGTAATCTGCTGCCGGATTTTTCTTTATAAACCTGACAATCTATTTCAACAGAAAGTGGTTTCTCAGGACGAGGAAATTTTTCCTGTTTGATACCTGTTTTAGGATCTGCAAATACTTTGCTCATGAAGAGCCCCCAAATAGGCATCGCCATGCGAGCACCTTGTCCGTCTTCTATGGTGCGGAAGTGGATGCTGCGATCGTCTCCGCCTACCCATGCGCCTGCAACGATATGAGGGGTGATGCCCATGAACCAGCCGTCGGAATGATTTTGTGTGGTTCCCGTTTTTCCACCAATTTCACCACCGGCATTTAGCAAGCCCCATCTGCTCAGTCCTAATGCAGTGCCACCTTCTTCTTCTGTAGCACCACGCAACATGTGTACCATAAGATAAGCACTTTCCGGATCAAGTGCTTCTACTTTTTTAGGAATAAAATTTTGCAATACATTTCCTTCACGGTCTTCAATGCGCAAAATGTAAAAAGGCTCTGTCCATAGCCCCTGGTTGACAAATGTGCTGTATGCACCTACCATTTCATATACGGAAGCATCAAATACGCCCAGATAAATGGATGGAACGGGTTGCATAGGGCTTTCTACTCCCATCCGTTTGGCGTATTGTACAATGGTTTCCGGACCAAATTGTTTTACCAGATGAGCAGCAATGGAATTGATGGAATTGGCCATGGCCTGGCGTAGTGTATAATATTTGCCCGAATAGACGTCGCCACTATTTTCAGGTGTCCAGGTTTTACCTCCTTCCAGTTCAAACGTAACCGGTAAATCCGCTATTTCATAACAAGGCGAATAGTTACCTATGTCAATAGCCGCCGCATAGATAAAGGGTTTGAACGTAGAGCCGGGTTGTCTCTTGCCTTGTTTTACGTGATCGTATTTGAAGTGTTTGTGGTTGATGCCTCCTACCCATGCCTTGATATGACCGTTCAATGGATCCATCGCCATGAAGCCGGCTTGAAGGAATTTTTTATAGTATGCGATGGAATCAAGCGGACTCATAGAGGTATTGATTTCGCCGTTCCATGAAAAGAGACGCATCGGAATCTTGCGTTTCATTTGTCGCATGATGGCTTTTTCATCGTCGCCATACACTTGTTTCAATTGCTTATAACGCGCAGATTTTTTCGCCGCATTCTCAATGAAGTTTGGAATCTCCTTCATGCTTTCATCCCGCCATGGTGTTCGCCCGTCCCAAAAGTCAAAGAATTTTTTCTGTAGGGCTTTCATGTGTTCACTCACTGCGTCTTCCGCGTGTTGTTGAAGACGTGAATCTATCGTGGTATACACTTTCAATCCGTCTGCATAAAGATCTAATCCTTTTTCATTGCACCAGTTCAATAAGAAAGGAGTAATCTGACTTCTGAAATAAGTGGCTAATCCTGTATTGTGGCTTTCTACTTCGTAGTGAAGAGATAAAGGAATGGCTTTTGTGGATTTACATCTGGAAGCGCTGATGTATTTGTATTTTTGCATTTGATCCAGCACCGTGTTTCTTCTGGAGAGTGATGTATCGGGATTAAAAATGGGGCTGAACACGGAAGGCCCTTTTAACACACCAACGAGCAACGCTGCTTCGTGCAATTTTAATTTGTCTGGTGTTGTTTTAAAATACGTTTTGCTGGCCGTTTTAACACCGTATGCATTGCTTCCGAAATCCACCGTGTTCAGGTACATGGTCATGATTTCTTTTTTTGTATAATATTTTTCCAAGATAATGGCGGCCATCCATTCCTTGGTTTTATTGATCAGCATTTTTATCTTTTCACTTTTCTTAGCGAGTGCTCCTTCGTATTGCGTACTGCGGGTATCGAATAAGTTTTTAGCGAGCTGTTGTGAAATGGTACTGGAACCTCTTTTTTGTCCACGCAGCAAATACCATGCGATGGCAAACGTTCCCTGCATGTCAATACCAGAGTGGTTTTCAAAGCGCACATCTTCTGTAGCAATGAGTGCATGGATCATGTCGGGTGAAATGTCTTCGTATTGAACGGGCGTTCTGTTTTCACGGAAGAATTTTCCGATCGTAACCAGGTCTTCGGTATATAATTCAGAAGCGTATTCGTGCTTTGGATTTTCTAAAGTATGTACGTCCACCATTGGACCGAACCATCCGAAGGCATCGATGGATACCATGTATACATAAGTAACAAGCAATAGCAGGAGAGAGAAGAAGGCAATCCACGATCCCCAAACTACTTTTTTAACGGTGCTACTTTTTATCATTGATTCGTTAATAATTATTTTTCGTCCGCCGGAGGGTTGAGCAAGCCATCGGGTTGTCGCGTCGGTAATTCTTTTGGTTTTTCTTCCAATGGAACGACAGGAACTTCAGGGACAGGAACGGCTTCTTTCGGTGTTTCGTTTTTCTTTCCTGTAATTTGATCCCGGATATTTTCTGCGTAGCCCACGAGCTTGCTACTCTTGTAATGTTCAATGAATAAGTCCAGGCTGTCTGCCAGTGGCTTGCGGTCGGCTTTTTTGTTTAACTCGTTTAAAATATTCAATAGTGCAAACTTATCATCGATGCTTGTGCCATCGGGATAGGTAATGTAGTAAGAAGCAATCAATGAATCTGTGGCGGCTGTATCTTTAGCCGTATAATACGTGTACGTATCTTTGTATAAAATTGCCGCCTTCTTACTGTTGGTTTTGTTTTCTATCAAGTAATTAGGATTGTCAATGAGTTTGGTATAGGTGGAGTTAGGGTGCTTCGTGTACAACTCATTTTTGGAGTACGACAATAATTTCGCATCCGGTTTTTCTTTTGCAATCAGGTACATCAAGTACAACTCTTCCGGTTCATGGTCGTTGCCAGGATAACGTTTGATTTGTTTTTTAAACGCTGTGACAGCGCTGTCTTTCAGGTATAGTTTAAAGTCGTAGATTTTACCCAATTTGTATTGAGCATCCTTGATCTCTGTATTGGCAAGCGTTTTCGCTTCCGGTGTAAAAGGGATGTCTTTAAAATAAGTACTCCGGTCTACCTTTGGTGCGGCGTCTGCCTCTGTATCTTTAAGGTCGCTTGCATTTTTTGTGGCTTGTGCTGTTGCTGAAGTGTCAGCCGGATCGGGTGTTTTAAGATCCACCACGGGATCTTCTTTTTTCGCACGCCTCCAGTTGTCTTCATTTTTCCGTTTACCCCAGGTGCGCAGGAAATCACTATAGCCTTGACTGACCTGACCGGGATTGGAAAAGTAAAAGGTAGAAGTAGGAGAGCTGTTGGCATCGTTAGGCAAACCGGTAAAATTAAAATCATCGGTTCTGTTTTTGCGTTTTTTCTCTTCTTCCGCTTTTTTCTTTGCTGCTGCGATATCGCGTTCGATGGCTCTGTCAACGAATTTGTTGAGTGCCACGCTGTCCATAGCAGCCAAGGTCAGCAAGCTGTCGTTACGGTGTATGATTTCCGTTTGTTCCGCCAGTTCCGTTAAAATTTTATGGCGTTTTGAAATTTCTTTGTAACGCTTGTGCTTCGTATCCCAATTCATGACGGCACTATCGTAATACACTTTGGCCAATTGAAAATTGTTGAGTTTCTCAAAATACAATTCGCCCATCGCCAAATAAGAAGAAGCCGTTTGATGTTTGTTGCTGCCTTTATTTTGTAAGGCTTTCTTTAAATTTTGTTCTCCCCCCGCATAGTTTTTCTGTTTGATTTCGTAGCGGGCCATTTCGTAATAGATCTTGTCTTTGTATTCCGAGTTTTTTTCGTCGGCTAATAATTTCTTAAAGTATTTGTCTACTTCTTTTTTACTCTTGTTGTTAAAGTGACCTACCTGCACCATGTAGAGCTTGGTGTAAAAGGCAAAATCAAAAGGTGGATTTAATTTTAATACTTTTTTATAATGCTTATAAGCCAAGGTATCGTTGCCGTTTTCCTGGTAGATTTGTCCGAGAATAAAATGCGTGCGAGACTTAGGATCTTTTTTGCGGATATTCGGCAGCGCCAGATTCAGGTCTTCTACACATTTATCATATTCTTCAAAGTGCCTGTAGTATTGCGCTCTGGTCAGGTGAAACTCGCGTTTGTTTTTCCTGAGCTGTGGGTTTAGTTTTTCTATATACTCTGAAACCGTAAAGGCATTGTCGTATTCATTTTGCGCCATGTAAGCACGCATGAGATAAATCATGGCTTCCCCCTTCTCTTCGTTTTCCGGACTGGAGTGGTTGACAAACTTGTAGGTTTCCATTCCCAATTTGAAGTCTGCTTTGTACATGCGGCAACGTCCTACAAGAATATAGCTGTCGTCTACATACATGCTGTTTTTATGACGACGAATGGGCATGGATGCTTTCTTGATGACATCATCCAATTGCGTAATGCTCTTGGTTTTGGTGCTGTCAAAAGGTGGAATGACCTCGAGGATTTCATTGAAATTATCCTGACGCTGGTCGTAGACGGTTTTCTCCACGTCCTTCATGCGTTCACGGGCAAGAAAGAAGGAATTGTCTCTGGCGAGCAAATTATGATAGGTAACGGCTACGAAGGAATTGTTGTTTTGAGAACAGCCACTTAGTGAAAGGTATACAGCTGCAATCAGCAGCAGGGCTGAGGCTTTCTTGGCACGATGAATAAAGGAAGCCACGTACTGCTGCATGTGATGGTATAAGGCGGAAAAAAACAACCGGTTTATGTTAGGAGTTGACACAAGGGATAAATTCTCAAAGCTATTTCCTAACGCAAATTAAGCTATTTTTATTTCATCTTACAGCCTGTGCTGTTTTAAATGCGGTTGGAATAAGAGAATGAGGTTGCGTTAGTGATCGAGCCAGTGTCTGAGCTCTTTTTCTTTGATTGTTGAGATGGATTTACCTTTGACGTATGATTAAAAGAAAAAAGCGAGTGGCGAAAGCCCGGCCCGCAGGGAAACGCCCTAAGTCTGCTGCTTTTCACGCATTAAACCTAAATCTCTTATTCAATCAACCAACAATGATAACCTGAAAGAGGTATTTTGACTTTAATCCTGCTTTCCGTTTTTTATTTGCTAATTTTGCACCGTAATCCGCTAGACTATGGACGATAAGAAAATCAAGCAGCCCGGTAATTTGATGAAATACTCCAGCCTGGGCGTGGAATTGGTAGCTGTATTGTGCCTGGCAGCCTGGCTTGGGCGCTGGTTAGATGCCAGATACGGCGTTGAAAAAGGACTCTTTACTATTTTCCTGATGTTGTTTGCATTGGTGGGGAGTATGTACCGCGTCATTAAATCCCTGATGAATGATCAAGACAAAAAATAACTTTTATTACGGCATCGTCCTGATTTTGGCTTTGTTTTACCTTGCTCAATTGGTTTTGGTAAAACTGGGCAAACCCCATTATATTTCATCCCTTTTTTGGTGGATTCAGGCCTATTCGGTGGCTATCACCTTGATTAGTCATTGGATTACTTCAAAGGGGTTGTCTAAGCGTAATGACTTCCATTTATATTTCATGGGATCCATGACAATCCGCATGCTGGCTGCGATGTTTTTTTTATTGGCTTTTGTATTGTATCTGACTGAAAATCAAGAGGTATTCGTTATTAATTTTATTGTAGCATATTTTGCTTATACCGGATTTGAAATCTATTACTTATTGACTAACTTGCGACCCGATTCCGAGAAAAATGGCAACAAAGATTCATAAACTTCTGCTAACAACGACTCTTGCATTAGTTGTTCTATTCACTAATAGCAAGGCTTTCGCTAACGATGCTGCTGCTTCAACTGAAGAGGCTTTTAATCCTGGCGAGATGATTCAACACCACATTACAGATGCGCCGGATTGGCACATTTTGACTATTGATGGTCACGATTACTCGATTCCTCTTCCCGTTATTTTATATTCTTCTCAAAGAGGGTTGGATGTGTTTTCTTCTTCCCGATTCGAACACGGTCATGTGGCGTATAACGGATACAAGTTGGAACACGGCCACATCGAAGCGGTAGATGCTTCAGGTGCAGCAGACCATAGTGTACACTTATATAATGTGTCGATTACAAAAAACGTAGCATCGATGATGCTAAGCGCTGTATTATTATTGGTCTTGTTCTTAACCATTGCTAACTCTTACAAAAAACGTCAGGGTCTTGCTCCTAAAGGTGCACAGTCTTTCTTCGAGCCTATCATTCTTTACATCAGAGACGATGTAGCGAAAACGATGATCGGTCCGAAATACGAAAAATTCATGCCTTACCTGTTGACGATTTTCTTCTTCATCTGGTTCAACAACTTATTGGGTCTTATCCCTGCAGGTGCTAACGTTTCGGGTAACATTACCTTCACGTTGTTCTTAGCCCTTGCTACTTTCCTTATTACTACTCTTACGGCCAACAAATACTACTGGGCTCACATCTTGTGGACACCGGGTGTACCGCTTCCATTGCGTATCATCATTCTTCCATTGGAAGTGATCGGTATGTTCACGAAACCCTTCTCTTTGATGATTCGATTGTTCGCTAACATTACAGCAGGTCACATCATCGTATTGAGTTTCTTAGGTCTGGTGTTCATCTTCAAAACCATTGCTGTAGCAGCCTTCGGTGTACCGTTCGCTTTATTCATCAGTGTCCTGGAATTGTTCGTTGCCATCTTGCAAGCGTACGTATTTACGTTGCTTACGGCATTGTATTTCGGATCTGCTGTTCATGCACACGAGCACGATGATGATCACGCTCAAGGCCATGAAGCCGCTCACTAGTATTAGTGCGCTTAGAAAAAGATTAAAAAGTTTATTTGTTTAACCCGTTTAATAATTTAGTTATGTTAGGTCAATTATTTCTTGATTCAAGTATCGCCGTGATGGGCGCAGGTATCGGTGCTGGTATTGCAGTATTAGGTGCTGGTGTAGGTATCGGTAAAATTGGTGGTTCTGCTGTAGAATCTATCGCAAGACAACCTTCTGAAACTAACAAAATCCAAACAGCAATGCTTATTTCAGCTGCCTTGATTGAAGGAGTTGCTCTATTTGCTGTCGTGGTTTGTTTGTTGATCTCTTTCAGAGCTTAATTTCAAGCTTCACAAAACCATTGATTATCCCTGATAGGCATTAGGCCTTCAGGGATAATTAATAAAAAAAACGGACGTTAAACACCGCTACAATCATTCAAAATTAATAGCTACTCACTATGAATTTAATTACACCTGATTTCGGTTTATTCTTTTGGCAAACGATCACTTTCGCCATCGTATTGTTTGTCTTGGGCAAATTTGCCTGGGGACCTATCATGAGCTCTTTGAAAGAAAGAGAAGATAGCATTACCGATGCTTTGGAATCCGCTGCGAAAGCAAAAGTTGAAATGGCTTCTTTGAAAGCTGCTAACGAAGCGTTGCTGCAAGAAGCAAGATTGGAAAGAGATAAAATGTTGCGTGACGCTCAAACAGTGGCTAACAACTTGTTGAACGAAGCGAAAGACAAAGCGTTAAAAGAAGGCAACCTGTTGTTGGAAAATGCGCGCAGAGGAATCGAAACAGAAAAAAATGCAGCCTTGGCTGAAGTGAAAAACCATGCGGTAAACATCGCTTTGGAAGTCGCTGAAAAAATATTGAAGAGAGAATTGAAAGACAACGATGCACAGAAAGCCTTGGTGTCTGAATACTTGAAAGAAACAACACTTAACTAATCGCTACAGACTCCGATGAATGAAGCAAGAGTAGGTTCCAGGTATGCGAAGTCTTTGATTGAATTGGCAATCGAGAGAAACGTATTGGATCAGGTAGAGAAAGACATGACTTATTTCCTTGCGGTATGCGATGCAAGTCCTGAGTTCGTGCGTGTAATGAGCAATCCCATCATTCCACATCCTAAGAAAAAAGAAATCCTGAAGCAATTGTTCACGGGTAAAGTCAATGAACTGACTTTAGCAATGTTCACATTGATCACTGATAAGCAAAGAGAAGGTTACCTGGTGTCTATGGCACATGAGTTTGCGGCGATGTACCGTGCGAACAAAGGCATTGACCTGGCTGAAGTAACGACTGCTTATCCATTGCAGGACGATCAACGCAAGCAATTCATTCACCTGGTGACTCAAAAAACAGGTAGAAAAGTAGAATTGACTGAAAAAGTAAATCCTTCTATCCTGGGTGGCTACATCCTGAAGATCGAAGACAAAATGATCGATGAGTCGATTCAAAATAAATTGACTCGCTTGAAAAGTAAATTAAACGATAACTCATATACTCCTAAAATATAATCATGGTAGACGTTAGACCGGATGAAGTTTCTGCTATCCTAAGACAGCAACTCTCCAACTTTAAAACTGAAGCTGAACTGGAAGAAGTAGGAACTGTACTTCAAATCGGTGATGGTGTAGCCCGTATCTACGGACTTTCTAAAGCTCAGTCAGGTGAATTGCTTGAATTCGAAAACGGATTGAGAGCATTGGTATTGAACTTGGAAGAAGATAACGTGGGTGCGGTATTGTTGGGTGATTCTGCCGGTATCAAAGAAGGTGATACAGTAAGAAGAACCAACCAAATCGCTTACGTAAAAGCAGGTGACGGTTTGCTAGGCCGTGTCGTTGATACATTGGGTAATCCCATCGACGGTAAAGGTCCTATCGCTGGCACATTGTACGAAATGCCATTGGAAAGAAAAGCTCCAGGTGTAATCTTCCGTCAACCGGTAAACGAACCTTTACAAACCGGTATCAAAGCGATTGACTCTATGATTCCGATCGGTCGTGGTCAACGTGAGTTGATCATCGGTGACCGTCAAACTGGTAAATCAACAGTAGCGATTGATGCGATCATCAACCAAAAAGAATTTTATGACAAGGGCGAACCTGTATATTGTATCTATGTGGCCATCGGTCAAAAAGCAAGTACAGTAGCCGGTGTAGTGAATATGTTGGAGAAAGCTGGTGCTATGGCTTATACAGTAGTAGTATCTGCTGCGGCTTCTGAGCCGGCGCCGATGCAATTCTACGCTCCATTTACAGGTGCTGCGATCGGTGAATTCTTCCGTGACTCAGGTCGTCCGGCCTTGATTGTTTATGATGATTTGTCTAAGCAAGCAGTAGCTTACCGTGAAGTGTCTCTTCTATTGAGAAGACCTCCGGGACGTGAAGCATACCCTGGTGACGTATTCTACTTGCACAGCCGTTTACTAGAGCGTGCTGCGAAAATCAACAAGTCTGATGAAATTGCTGCTAACATGAACGACTTGCCTGCGTCTATCAAAGGCATCGTGAAAGGTGGTGGTTCATTGACTGCACTTCCGATCATCGAAACGCAAGCAGGTGACGTTTCTGCTTATATCCCTACCAACGTAATCTCTATTACAGATGGTCAGATCTTCCTGGAAACAAACTTGTTCAACTCAGGTGTGCGTCCGGCGATCAACGTAGGTATCTCTGTATCTCGTGTAGGTGGTAACGCGCAAATCAAATCGATGAAGAAAGTGGCTGGTACCTTGAAATTGGATCAGGCACAATTCAGAGAATTGGAAGCGTTTGCTAAATTCGGTTCTGACCTGGATGCTTCTACGAGATTGACTATTGACCGTGGTCGTAAAAACTTGGAAATTCTGAAACAACCGGTAAATGCTCCGGTATCTGTGGAAGAACAAGTAGCGATCATTTACGTGTCTACTGTCGGTGGACTGGATAACGTACCGGTTGATAAAGTACGTGAGTTCGAAAAAGAATACCTTGCTTACCTAAGAGCTAGTCACAAAGACATCTTGGCTGACTTGAGAGCAGGTAAACTGGACGACAACGTTACCTCTAAATTAAAATCTGTTGCCGCTGATTTGGCTAAAAAATACTAATTAGTTCTATGGCTAATTTAAAAGAAGTAAGAAACAGGATTGTATCTGTAAACTCTACACAGCAGATCACCAAAGCCATGAAAATGGTGGCGGCTGCGAAGTTGAGAAGAGCACAGGATAACATCACCCGCATCAGACCTTATGCAGAAAAGCTGGACGCTATCTTGTCTAACTTATCGGCTTCTTTGGAAGATGCGAGCGATAACATTTATGCTTCAGAGCGAGAAGTAAAAAAAGTATTGTTGGTTTCCATCACGTCAGACAGAGGTTTGGCCGGTGCCTTCAACGCGAACATCATGAAAGCGGTAAACAACTACATCAATACCCACCACGCGGCTTCTTTCGCGATGGGTAATGTAGAGTTCATGGCTTTGGGTAAAAAAGGTTTTGAAGCCTTGCAGAGACGTAAAGATGTAACGGCCTTAAACGGCGATCATGCTTTTGTTTTTGGTAACCTAAGTTTTGATGCCGCTCGTCCTGCAGCAGAATGGATCATGGAACGTTACGTAAGCGGATACTACGATAAAGTAGTGGTGGTTTACAACGAGTTCAAAAACGTAGCGACGCAAGTGGTACGTACGGAACAATTCCTTCCGATCGTTGCACCTACAGCATCAGTTACGTCAACAACATCTACCGATTACATTTTCGAACCATCGAAAGAAGAGATCGTAGAAGAGTTGATTCCAAAATCATTGAAGATCAAATTTTACAAATACTTGTTGGAGTCTTACGCTTCAGAAAACGGTGCTCGTATGACTGCCATGGACAAAGCCACAGACAACGCGAAGGAATTGTTGAAAGCATTGAAACTAGAGTACAACCGCTCTCGTCAGGCTGCCATTACCAAAGAGATCCTCGAGATCGTAGGTGGTGCGGAAGCGTTGAATGGTTAGTAGTTAGTTTAATGATATTATGGAGAGCCCTGCTGAGAAGTGGGGCTTTTTTTATAGATAGTAGTGATTATAATAGATCTTAACCGTTATTATATGCAACGTAACCCTGAAATTTTTTATGAGGAATTTATTCAAATGGAAGAAGTGTTGGAAAAAACGGTTAGTAAATTTAGAGCGATATCAGATGAGTATTTTTTAAAAGGTCTCCATTCTCAGTGGCATATTCAGGGGTTGATCTATCATGCTAAAAATTTAGTGCGAGATTATAGAATTGTCTCAGCTGAACTTGCAAAACGACTAACAAAAGACCAGTTTGTTCATGTTGTTATAATGCATACTCCAGAAGTTAAGACTCTAATGTATGAGTTTTATGCATTTGTAAACCTCGCCAGAATGTGCTTAGATAATTTAAGATATATTTTATTCCCATTGTTTAAAAATTCATCGGGTCTGCCGAAATCCATTACTGATCTTGGATCACAAAAAACAAATTGTCCAGTTTATGAAAGAATTGCAAATACTCAGGAACTTCAGTATTTAATAGATTTGAGAAATTGTATTGTTCATTATAGAGGTTTTTCCACAAGTGACAATTCTTTAATAGTACATGAAGATGTAGAAGATTTTAAAGACATAGAAGGGTTAAACTGGATAAAACCAATGGCTAAGGGAACTTATAGAATTACAAAAGATGAAGATATTGTGTTTAATATTTTTATTCCAGACAAAATTTTTGATTGGAATAAAAATAAGAAACTGGTTTCTTTTACTTATAATAAAAGGATTAATATTTTAGCAGAAAGTATACGTTTTCTTAGACATATTCTTTTTAATTATATGGATGCGTATAACCTAAGTGTATTATCATTGGAAAAAAGATTTCATTTCGATAAAAATGCGACTATAGAAAAGGTCGATTTTTTTACAATTAAATTTTAATGACCTTAACTGGCGCGGATGTTCCGCAGGACCATCCGCGCCTCCTTCAACAAAAAACAAATAGAAGTACCGAAGTCCATATGGATCTGTGATCCATACCAGAATATTTTTTAAACTAGAAAAAAAAAGCATATTATAACTGTGATGTTGGGATCATAGATCCCAATGGACCTCTGAGCTTTAACATACTTTTTTAATTCAGTCACGGATGATCCTTCGGAACATCCGCGCCAGGTTATTAAAGCTGTGTTGGTTAATAAATAGTAGTTTTTTATTTGACGTGAATTAGAAAGGCAGATTGTCTTTTATAAATAGAAGTACCGAAGTTCATATGGGTCTGTGATCCATACCAGAATATTTTTTAAACTAGAAAACAAAAAGCATATTATAACTGCGATGTTGGGATCATAGATCCCAGTAGACTTCTGAGCTTTGATTTATTTTTTAATTAAGTCGCGGATGATCCTGCGGAACATCCGCGCCAGGGTTAGTAATGACGGTGTTGCTTAATAACGAGTTAATTTTTTTTTAACTATTTTTTATATGAGTGAGAAATATAAAGTAAGGAATCATGATGATCTATATTTTATAACGTTTGCTACGGTGGGTTGGATAGATGTGTTCACAAGACGTTGTTATGTTGATATACTATTAGAGAGTGTTAAATTTTGTCAGAAGGAAAAAGGATTGGAAGTCTATGCTTGGTGCATCATGAGTAATCATGTACATATGATTGTTGGGAGGAATGGAAGTAATGATATACCGGATATTATTCGTGATTTCAAGAAATATACTTCCAAACAAATTGTAAAGGCAATTTCGGAGAACAATAGAGAAAGCAGAAGAGAGTGGATGTTGAAAGTATTTTTAGAATATGGCTATAAAAGTGGCAAACACATGAAGCATATGTTTTGGCAGAATGAATACCATCCTGTAGCCTTGTTTTCAAATGAGATGGCTATGCAAAAGTTAAACTATATACATATGAATCCTGCGGTAAGCGGAATCGTTGATGAGCCTTCTGCTTATAGATATAGCAGTGCTAGGGATTATGAGAGTAATAGTACCTGGACTTTTGCCTATAACATTTTTATGCTGATCAGGATGTAGAGATCAGAGGTCCCTAATGTCTTCATATGTGAATTAGACTATGTTAGTATGGACACGGATGTTCCGAAGGAACATCCGCGCCAGACTTGAGAGCTCGAGCGAGACGCTCTATGTGGTTTTAGGTACAAGCGTAGACGCTTGCACCAGCCTATTAGATTCTTAAAAATAGTCACGGATGTGGCTTAGTTGATCCGTGACTATTTTTATAGATTTATTTATTGGAATGCAACCCGATGGTATTGCCTTCTGTATCTGTAAACATTGCCATGTAGCCGGTATTTTCATCGATGAATGTTTTAGGCAGGGTAACTTTGTTGCCTGCTTTTTCAATGCGGTCTACCACCAATTGCAAGTCGGGATTGGCGTTCAGGTAAATGATAGCACCGCTTGCACTCGGATGGTGCATCTGGCTTTGAACCAATGAACCGCCTACTTTTCCCTGGCTATCGCCTGCCGGGAACATGGCCATTTTCATTCCCATCATTTCCAAAGGGATAAGCTGAATCTCGAAAATCGTTTCATAAAAGGCAGTTGCTCTGCTGATGTCGGTGACAGAAATTTCAAACCAATTTAAGGCATTGGTTTCTTTGCTCATTTTGCTGCTCATCTTTTTCTATTTTATGTTTTGAGAATTTGATACGGAGTAGGTAACGTATTATAAGTTGCTACTCGTTCAATACTACTACAATAATCCCAATTTGCAAGATTAAGATTTCGTAACCTTCATTGGTAGGGTCATTTTTATCTGTTTTCATAAAAATTTGACTGAAAAACAGAATGTGTTATTTTAAGTAAAAAATCTATGATATGGCAATCAACCGAGCATGGCATGAAAGCACAGAATGCCGAAAACTGCAAGCTTTGAACAAAGAGTGAAGCGGCACCTAGAACATCAGAAGCATTGTCAATGCAGGCCTATACCGGCCGATTTATTGAAGCAGATGAAAGAGAAAGGAATAAAAGTTTAATAGGATATACCCCGTTACGTTTTATCAGGTAACCCGAGCGAGACGCTCTACGTCATTTAGGAACAAGCGTAGACGCTTGCACCAGCGCTTTATTGCACGATGACATTGTAGAACAAAGAGCCTTGCCACAATTTCCCTTTTCTTTTTTTCAAAGCCCTATAATTTTTCCAGGTTACATTTTCTTCAATTACTTTTCGATCGTAATCTAATAATCTTAAATCAGGAGATTTTTTGATCGGGAAGTAAATATTGTCTTTGCTGATCACCAATAATACTTGCAGTTCAATGATCGGCTTTTTCATTTTCTTCAACTTCTTACCGATAGGCGTAACGTAGAAAGCATTTTTACTTCCTTTCACCGGTTCGATGAGCGCATTGCCCTTTACTTCTCTTAAAAAATAACGCACCGAAGTATCGGCTTCTTCCAATGCATAGTTTTTGATCCATAAGCCTTTTACTTTATCGATAGTAAAGTCATGTTCGAAAGTGGTACTGTCGGGATAGCCTTGTACATTCAGCACAAATGCTTTTGTTTTCAGCGAGTCTTGCGCAGCGGCTACTGTATAAAAGCTGAGGAGCAGAAGAAGGATTAGGTTTTTTTGCATGCGTCAAGGTAAGAATTTAATATGGAGAAGTAAATACCTCTTCTTTGTCTATAGAGCGGATCTTAATACCTCTATGCGATATGATTTTTGAGCGATGAACTTTTTTATACTTATTTCAATTATATTCATCGAACGGAGTTTTTACTTTTATATTTTATGGATCAAGATCAACTTATCCTTTTACTCAGGAATAATGAAAGAAGTGCATTTATTTATGTGTACGATACTTTTTATCCTGTGCTTGCACGATACATTCACCAACACGGCGGCACCAGGGAAGATGCGGAAGATCTTTTTCAGGAAACAGTCATCGTGTTGATCCGCAACATCAAAAGAGATTCGTTTCAGTTAAGCAGTTCTATGAAAACGTATTTGTATGCCATCAATAAAAATTTGTGGCTTAAGAAAGTGAGACAGGAC
>JAQBNS010000126.1 GCA_028288405.1 Chitinophagaceae bacterium | reverse complement strand
TATTGACGATGATGCGGATACTTTAATTCCAGACCCAATAACAAAGCCTAAATATTTTAATACAAAGGTACTCAAAGTAGGTTCAAAAGGTAAAGAGGTTACTATGCTACAGGAGGTCCTTATTTTTGAAGGGTTGCTAAATATCAAAAAAGCTACAGACTATTTTGGAGGACTAACGAGAGTAGCAGTAATTAAGTTACAAGAGAAGTATAAGGATCAAATCTTAAAGCCAGCAGGTCTTAAGGTAGGTACCGGAATTGTTTCCACACTCACAAATCTTTGGTTGAATAAAAACTACAATTAACTATTTGCGACCATTCGAATGATAAAATTAGGTGGTAAGACAACCACTTACGTTTTGTTATGAAAAAAACTAATCCCATACGCTTATGGAAACCACAGCACCGCCCTTTCGTCTCGAAACTGAGACAGCATCAGATTCGGGTATTACAACTCAACGAGAACTCCTCTTAGAATGGCAAGAGCAGTTGCCGGACTATTACGAGCCATTCCCGCTTGATTAAACACATTCACACCTATTCCCCAAGTAGGTGTGTTTTTATACTACAGAAATATAGAAATTGTTAGTCGATTTTCAAAAATTGAATGTGGTATAGTTTTCGTTATGTGTAATTTATTTTATACATGCGGAGGAGTGGCGGAACGGTAGACGCAGTAAGTTACCAACTTGCCGACACTTTCTACGGTGCGTAGGGGTTCAAATCCCCTCTCCTCCACAAGTGTTGATAACTGCTTGCTTGCCGCACGCATAACGTGTAATACTTTAGATACCGTAGAAGGTGTCTGGTTTAGGTAACAAACTGTTATACAAATCAGTCGATATAGTATCTTTTATTTAGGTTTGTCCGAGTTGTTAACGGACAGAGGAATAACATGATCCTCGTTTATGACTGATTGAAAGATATTAGCAATGAATCACTCGAAAGAGTGATTTTTTGTTTGTGCTATAATTGAAACATGGGCTTATAGTATAGTGGTAGTACAAACGTCTCCAACACGTTTAATGAGTGTTCGATTCATTCTGAGCCCGCATAAAGTGGATAACTAAACTTGACAATTTGTAAAAAGAGGAGTAAACCATAGCTGTTGACATATTAATAATTAATCAACCCCATTGCCCGAAAGGGTATGCTGCAAGGCATAGAGAAACAGTGGAGCTTTACAGAACTTAACCCACCTCAAGGGTTATTTACTGTCATTATGTGTATTACTCTGTATAATATAGGAGTGGATAGGCATATGCTAAAAGCCCCTCTCGATTTCTCTCGGGTGGGGTTTCCACACCTAAAAAAATGAAAGTAAAAGATTTATTCGAAGATTATTTAGATTACAGATTTAAAGAAGGTAATTGCCTTAAAACAATAAAAGAAATCACAAGATTCTTGGCACAACCAATTTATCAAGCTGTTGGTGAAATAGAATTAGATGACTTAAAACTGATTCATTCTGCAAACGTAAAAGATGCAGGAACAAAATATGGTATATATGGGTCTCAAAGAGCCATTGTATATTTTAAACAGTTACTTGAGTATGCACATAGAGCGGGATATAAAATCCCTTTTAATTACCATGATATAAAGATTCCAAAAGTTCCAGATAAAAGGGTTGAGTATTTATCATTAGATGAAATAGATCAAATCAGAAAATGTTTCCCTGTAGGAACTGCAGCTGGATTACGTTCCAGAGCTTTAATGGAATTTTTGCTTGATACAGGATTAAGAATTGGAGAAGCAATTGCGTTAAATAGAGAAGATGTAAATTTTGAAACTAGAGAAATTCAAGTTCTTAATATTAAAACAAAAGAATGGGGGTCAGTTTTTATAAATGATAATGTTAGTGTTGAATGGCTTAAACTTTATCTTAACTCAAGAAAAGATGATAACCCTGCTTTATTTGTTTCTGGAAGAAATAGAATGTTGTCAGTAAGTTCTCGAAATTATATTAGACAAGCCACAAAGCATTTGAAGTTTTCAAAAAGAATTTGTCATCATGTATTCCGAAGAACTTTGGGAACCACATTAGCACAAGAGGGTGTAGATTTAAAAACAGTTAAAGATATTTTAAGACATAAATCTGAGCGAACAACTCTTCGATATTACATTGGAAGTGATAAAGAAAGAAGTAGAGAAAAGCACAAAGAAATTACAGGTAAAATGTTCAGTAGTTTTATTTAAAAGTTCGATTTTATCAACCAAATATGCTATAGTAAAAACACTTATGAAAGGATCAGTCTATCAATTGAAGAAAAAGGAAGAGCAGATCGACAAGGCGGTTGCTCTATATATACAAGGGTTTAGTGCACGTCAAGTATCAAAGGCTTTAGCTCAAATGGGAATCATTATGAGTTACTCGACTGTAGCTCGTGTTGTAAGAAAAAAGTTATCCACAAGTAGATAGCTTGCAACAGAATGACACAAGGGCTATAATATAAACAAGCACATTAAATCCTTAATACTTTCACAAATATTTCAGGGGAAGCGTTAAGAGAAATTAATTTTTATAACTAAAGAAAGCTACATGAGCGCCCCAGTGGTCTAAACGATAGACTATTGGCGCAGTGGAGTAAACGATAGTTTTGAAACTAAATATTCTCTCAACACAACACCCTAGAAATAGGGTGTTTTTGTTTTTATAACAGATTCCCTTTGTGAGTAGTGATTCACCTACAACATCTGAACTATGTGTTGCCGGTGATTCACTGCCAAAGTCGGGGCAGCTTATTTAACAATAATCAATTCAATTAAAAACATGAATAGAGAATATACAACAATAAGAAAAATTTACGCATGGGTAGGATTCGTTACAATCATTTGCCTAATCATAAAAGGTATCGATTGGATGATTACAGCTCATAAGATAATCGCCGCAGTAGTCGGCTACTAGATATGACAACACCAAAAATAGAAGTTTCAGTTTGTTGCAATGCAGAAATAAGATACAACTACGATGACTTAAATGATATCTACTTTTGTAAAGATTGTAGGCAATTATGCGAGACACACGATATTTGTGAATACTGCTTAGGAACAGGTGAAATCGATAGTTATGAATATGTTTACAACAGCGAACCTTTAATGGCAAGAGTTGGAAACAGAAGATGTATGTGTCAGATTCCTGAAGAAGACGACGAACCAAACGAAGAATAGAACGTTTAAAAATTAATAGCCTTGTATCCATTCATTCCATCTCATTTTAAATTCGTACAGAGTTAATTACTTCTTACAAGGCGGTAGGGTATGAGGTGGGACGAATGGGCTAAACCACTATGACAAAAATAATAAATAAAAAACAAAAAGCAACAAATCGTCATTGGAAAAACTTCGTTGATAAAGACTACTTAGGTAGTCACAACCTAGAATCCGGTGAAGAATTATTAGTTACGATAGAAAGATTTATGGGTGAAGAACCTGTAAAGAACGCAGATGGAAAAGAAAGTTTGAAAACAGTTCTCTACTTCAAAGAAGAAGTACCGAAAATGATCATGAACATTACAAACGGAAATACGATAAGTAATCTATATGGAACCCATCCTGATCAATGGATTGGTAAACAGATTCAAATCTATGCCGCTCCAGTTAAAGCATTTGGAAAGACACAAGACGCTTTACGTATCAGAGACTTTATACCGAAGATCAATGTTGATATTTCAACATATGAATCGAAGATGAAAACAGCAAAGTCACTAGACGAGCTGAAAACAATCTGGACTTCATTCCCTGCATCTGCTCGAAATACCGAAACTCTCATTATTAAAAAGGAAGAAATTAAATCAACCCTACAATAATATGAAAGTAATCACAGACATAGAGCAAGGTACAAAAGAATGGCACGACTTACGACGATGTAAGGTCACTGGTACAAAGTTAGATGATGTTATGGGAACTAAATTAGCACGAACTCAACTCATCGCAGAACTCATTGCAGAGGAAGGAACGGAACAATCAAAGATTCTCCGTCCAACAGCTGAAATGGAAAGAGGAACTGCTGAAGAAGTGTTCACAGTAAAGAGATACGAAGACAAGTTAAATGTAAAAGATGATCGAGTAACAATGTGTATCTCTGACGAATTTCCATGGCTTGCAGTTTCTCCAGACGGTCTTATCAAAGACAAGAATGGAAAGTATACAAGAGCAATTGAAGTTAAGAACCCAGATTCAAAAACACTAATCTTTTACAAGATGATTGACTTAATTGGACTTGAAGAACTTGGACTAGCTAAATCAAAAGAGCCATTCAGTCGAGTTCCAGCAGAATATAAATGGCAAGTTGTTGATAGCTTTCTTGTAAACGAAGATCTAGAAACGCTCGACTTCATTATATCTGATGCACGATTCATAGAAGATGACGCAAAGATGTACATAGTCGAAGTGAAAAGAGATGATCCGAAGCTACAAGAAGCAATGGCTCAAGCCAGAGAAGAACTACAGCGATTCAGACTTGACTGGCTTCGATACAAAGAAATTGTTTTACCAACTAACTTTTAAACAAAATATATGAACATCAAAAGATACAACCTAAGTAAACCAGAAGAAATTACAGGAAGAGACGGATCTAAGAAGACAATCTGGCACAACGTCGGAACCCTTACTAGATTCATTAAGGACGACGGTAAGGTAAGTGAAACAGTTGATATACCAGCTCTAGGGTTAAAAGCACAGGTATTTGAAATCGTAGAAAAGACACCATCCCAAAATCAACCTCGTCCTTTCTATGGTCAAACTACTGGTGTTATTCCTGGTGCAGAACCTCAGACTATTACAGGAGACCTAGGAAAAGTTGATTACCCTACTGAAGAAATCAATCCAGAAGACATTCCATTCTAGTCTGCACATTACATCTTAAACAAATTAAAATAATTAAATGGCTGAACGTCGCATGTTATCAAAAACAATTTCAACAAGTCGTAAGGTGAATAAATTAACCGATCGAGCTGGACTTCTATACACATGGTTAATTGCTCACACAGACGATTATGGACGTATGGAAGGAGATGCTTTATCTGTTCGAGCAAAGGTTGTACCAATGCGAAATTCAACGATAGATGAAGTTGAAAGTGACTTAGTTATTTTAGAGAAGGATTTGATTAAAAGGTATACAGTAAAAGACGAAATCTTTCTTGAGCTCCTTAACTTTGATTCATTCCAGACATTCAGAAGTGACAGACCGAGACGTGCAGAATACCCTGATGAACTTGGGCAGTTACCAACTGACAACCAACGGTATACCACTGACATACCAATGGGTGACATTGGTCAACGTAAGAGAAGAGAAGAGAAGGTAAGAGAAGGTAAGGTAAGAGAAGGGAAGAGCGCACCACCATTCGCACAAATTTCTTACTTGTCTAACATTCCAGAGGATGACTTAAAGGAATTCACAACTCGATTCGCAGCCACTGAAAAACAGATCAAGAGCAAATCGGAAGACCTTAAGCTTTATTGCGAACGGAAAGCCAAGGTGTACAAGAACTATAAATCCTTTTTGTTAAATGCTCTCAAGAATGACTTCAAGGAGCGAGACACATTACCAGCATCAAGTACAAAGTACCAAGG
>JAQBNS010000112.1 GCA_028288405.1 Chitinophagaceae bacterium | reverse complement strand
ATAAATACTATTTTTATGCCAGTCGCAGAAATAAAAAATGCACAACCAGATCAGGTGTTCTACGAGAGTTTTGAATACGCAAGTGGCAGTACCATTTCTAGCTTGGCTAAAACGGGTAGAAAAGTTTTGGCAAGTGGAAGCTATTCTTTTCCGGGATCTTATGTTCCTATCGCAGGAAGTAAAATGAGCTATTGGTATTATAACGGCTCGGCCTGGATTTTCAGTGGAGTAATACCATATGCTGCGACTATTTCTTCCGGAGGACAAATGCTGGATGAAATACGTGCCTATCCTGATGGAACACTAATGAGTACATATACCTATGATCCATTGGTTGGAACCACTTCTGAAACGGATCCTAATAATTTAACCACTTATTACACATTTGACATTTTTGGTCGTTTGAAACTTATTAAAAATACGGATACTGATATTGTTAAAAAATACGATTACCATTATAAGCAATGATCTCTTCCTAAGGAGGAGGATAAGATATTGTTAAAGCAGGGAGGTTTTCTCCCTGTCTTTTTATTTTTTATACCATTCGCTGTTTACTTTTTTTAAGGTCGATTGTCTTCAAACGAGGCCTGTTTTTTGGACTATTTCAATAAAAAACAGGAAGAACAAAATAATTTCAACCAGCTTCCACATTTTAAAATCGGATCTTTTATGAAAAAACAGCGATTCAAAGACCATCTGCAAAAAACACTTTGGGTGTTTTCAATGCTGATGATGGGTGTTGTGCAAACGAGCATGGCGCAAACCAATGTGGTAGGATATTTTCCTACGTACGAAAATTTTCCCAATCTGATCAATAGTATTGATCTACCGAAATTGACTCATCTTAACATTGCCTTCGCCAATCCTAATGGATCAGGTGCTCTTGTGGTGGATGGAGCGAGCAACAGTGCAGTCACTACGGTAGTGAATGCTTCACATGCTAAGAATGTAAAAGTGTTATTGTCTATCGGAGGTGCAGGAGCACCGGGCAGCAACTACCGCACGGCATTGAGCAACAGTACCAACATGACTAATTTTATAAACAGCTGTGTTAATTATGCAGTGACGTACAATTTGGATGGTATCGATGTCGACATTGAAGGAGATGTTTTGGGCAGTTCAATTACAGCGTCTCAGTATCAAAGTTTCGTTACGCAATTGGCAGCAGCCTTGCATGCAAAAAATAAAATCATGACGGCTGCATTAGCGGATTGGTTTGGTAATAATGTAACCAATGCAGCGGCAGCACAATTTGACTTCATCAACATCATGGCTTACGATGGGGCCTTGCCTGGTACCGGCGACGCACCGGGTCCGCATGCTTCTTATGCTTTTGCTTTAAGTTCGTATAGTTACTGGCACAACACGAAAGGTGTTCCAGGTTCTAAATTAAACATCGGGGTTCCTTTCTATGGCTATGGATGGGGATCGTATACGGGTCAACAAGGGGGAGACTCGTATGCATCTATAGTCGCTAAGTATCCAGGCGCAGAAAATGTGGATCAAATCGGATCGGGTGGTAATGCCGTTTATTATAATGGTATTCCAACGATCAAACAAAAAACAGCTTACGCCATTCAAAACGGAAGCGGTATCATGATCTGGGAACTCTCTCAGGACGCTACCGGCAGCAAGTCTTTGTTGACAGCCATCAATCAAGTGGTTACAGCCAACAGCAATCCTGTTCCGGATAACCTGGCAAAAGGAAAAGCGGTGACTGTTTCCTCTACGGAAGCAAGTACTACAACTTCTACAGTAGGAAGTAATGCAACGGATGGAAGTTATTCTACCCGTTGGTCTTCCTTATTTGCAGATCCACAATGGGTAGCTGTAGATTTAGGTGGAAACTATGCCGTCAATCGTGTGAAGATCACGTGGGAAGCGGCTTATGCTTCGGCTTATCAGATTCAGTTTTCTTCAAACGGCAGCGATTGGACAACTGTTAAATCTGTAACTGGCAATGCCACCACTACAAACGATCAAACGGGTTTATCCGGTACTGCTCGCTACGTAAGAATCTACGGTACTTCCAGAGCTACGGCATATGGTTATTCTATTTATGAATTGGAAGTGTATGGTTCTGCTGTTCAAGGTCCATACAATGGAACGGTAGCAGCTATTCCGGGAACAATCCAGGCAGAAAATTATGATTTAGGCGGCGAAGGATTGGCATATCACGATACAGAAACCGCTAACCAAGGGGGTGCCTATAGAACAGATGGTGTAGACGTACAGGCAACAACAGATGCAGGTGGCGGATACAATGTAGGATATATCGCGGCCGGTGAATGGTTGGAGTATACCACCAACGTAAGCACTGCCGGTAACTATGATATCTCCATGCGTGTGGCAGCTACTGCTGTTGGTTCTACTTTCCATATCGAACTGGACGGAGCAAACATTACCGGTGCTGTAGCAGTACCGAATACCGGTGACTGGCAAGCGTGGCAAACCGTAACATTGAAAAATGTAGCGTTGACTGCCGGACAAAAAATAATGAAGATTGCTATGGATGGAGGTTCATTCAATATCAATTATGTAACCTTCCAACCTTCTGTGCCAACAGTCAATCAACCGCCGGTAGTTTCTATTTCATCACCGGCTAACAACGCAAGCTTCACGACGCCTGCAAGTATCACCATTACGGCAAACGCTTCGGATGTGGATGGTACAGTGAGTAAAGTGGATTTTTATAACGGAACAACCTTATTGGGTTCGGATGCAACATCTCCTTATTCTTTCTCTTGGACGAATGTTGCGGTTGGTACTTATTCCATCACGGTTAAGGCCACAGATAACAGCGCTGCGGTTACTACTTCTGCTGCTGTTTCCGTTACAATAAGTGCTGCAACCAATGTACCTCCAACAGTCAGCATTACAAGTCCCGCGAATAATACTTCTTTCAGTGCTCCAGCAACGGTGGGCATTACAGCCACTGCTTCTGATGCAGATGGTGTGTTAAGCAAAGTGGATTTCTACAATGGCACTACGTTGTTGGGGAGTGATAACACGGCACCTTATTCATTTACCTGGGCAAACGTTGCTGCTGGCACTTACAGTATCACAGCAAAAGCGACGGATAACGAAAACGCTGTGACTACTTCAAGCGTCGTTTCCATTATTGTTAATACAGTAGTTTCTGATTGTCCTAAATTGACTTGGTCAGATGAATTCAACGGAACAAGTTTGGATCAAAGCAAATGGAATTATCAAACAGGTGATGGCTGTCCGGGCAATTGCGGATGGGGTAATAATGAGTTGGAATACTATACCAACAGTACCAACAACGTATCTGTATCCGGTGGTAACCTGGCATTGACGGCACGTAATCAACCGAACTATAATGGTACGGGTAGAAATTATACTTCAGGTAAATTAGTAACAGCCGGTAAGTTTTCTCAAAAATACGGTCGCTACGAAGCCAGAATCAAAGCACCTTCTGCTGCCGGTATCTGGCCTGCATTCTGGATGCTAGCCGATAATACCAACTGGCCTTCTACAGGAGAAATTGATATTTTGGAATGTGCCAATGCGAATCCAAGTACATGGTTTGGTACACTGCACTATGCATCTACTTCCGGAGATCATCAAAGCAAAGGTTCTACCTGGAACACCTCTACTCCGCTTTCGAATGATTTCCACGTGTATGCGGTAGAATGGAATACGACACAAATCAGCTGGTTCATCGATGGTGTGTTGCGTGGTACAGCTACCAAAGCGGCAGTAGTTGCAGGCGGTGGAGCTTGGCCTTTCGACAATCAAAAATTCTTTATCATATTGAACGTAGCAGTGGGTGGAAATTTCTCCGGACAAACACCAAACAATGCACAGTATCCGGTGTCTATGTTGGTCGATTATGTGAGAGTGTATAGCGGAGATCCGTGTACCGTAACACAATCTCCTTTCAATGGTACGGCAGCGGTTATCCCTGGTACGATTGAAGCAGAAAACTATGATTTGGGTGGAGAAGGTGTTTCTTACCATGACCTTACCTCAACCAATGATGGCGGTGCCTTCAGAACAGACGGTGTGGACTTGGAAGCAAGCACTGATACAGGTGCCGGTTATAACCTGGGTTATACTGCTGCGGGTGAATGGACAGAATATACGGTGAACGTAACGGCTGCCGGTACTTATGATATCTCGGCTCGGGTAGCTGCTACTGCTGCAGGCAAATCGTTGCATGTGGAGATGGATGGTGCAAACATCTCAGGAAGTATTGCAGTACCTAATACCGGAGGCTGGCAAACATGGCAGACGGTAACGATCAAAAATGTGGCGTTGACTGCCGGACAAAAAATCATGCGTATAGTGATGGATACAGATGGCTTCAACCTGAACAATGTGAAGTTTACGGCATCTGTGACAAGTCCTAATAACCAGGCTCCGACAGTCAGTTTGACTGCTCCCGCGAATAACGCGAACTACAATGCACCGGCTGGCATTACGGTAAGTGCAAATGCTGCAGATACGGACGGTACAGTAAGCAAAGTAGATTTCTACAATGGAGCTACCTTATTAAGCAGCGACAATACAGCGCCTTACAGTTATACCTGGACAAATGTTGCAGCGGGTACTTATACCATCAGTGCTAAAGCAACAGATAACCTGGGTGCTTCTGCTACTACTTCTGCTGTAACAATTGTTGTCAAAACGGTAACTACACCGAATAGCTGTGCGGGTATTGCAACGTATGCGGAGAACAGTGGATATGTGGCAGGAAGCAAAGTTCAAAGTGGTGGAAGACAATATGTATGTAAACCATATCCTTACTCTGGCTGGTGCAACGGTGCGGCATGGGCTTATGGTCCGGGTACTGGCGCGTATTGGGCAGATGCATGGACAGATAACGGATCATGCACAGCTTCTGTGAGAACAGGCGAAGCAAACGATGTGAACGCCTTGACTGTTTTCCCGAATCCGGCAACAGAAGTATTGAATATCAGTTCTTCAGACGTTTTAGGCGCAGAGATCAGCATCGTGGATATTTTGGGAACAGAAGTTCTACACCTTGCAGCCATGAATACAGAGGCGATCAATATCTCATCACTTCGTTCTGGCATGTATACAGTAATTATAAAAACAAACGACAGTAAAGTAAGCAGAACGTTTGTGAAACAATAAATTAACCAACAACAAGGAATGGAGGCCATGTCGATTTTTCGACATGGCCTTTTATTTTTCTCCCATTGTAATGTTCTTTAACAGAGCATAATTCAGATTCTCTTCAGACCTTTACGATATTTTAGTTTCCAAGAGTTTTCTTATTCACAAAATCTGACTAACTAAGTAAAGGCTTAATTATTTATTCTGTTTGTTCAAACAAGAATACCGTTGCATGGAAGAAAAAAAAACTACCCAAGAAAGTATTCGTTTAGAAGAACATTATAGCAATCAGAAAAACTGGTTGAAGTGGGGTACCTATGTTTCCGACCGGCAATGGGGAACAGTGCGTGAAGATTATAGTCCCGATGGATCCGCCTGGAATTATTTTACACACGATCAAGCCAGAAGCCGCAGTTACAGATGGGGAGAAGACGGCATTGCAGGCTGGTGCAACAACCATCAGGAATTATGTTTTGCACCCACCTTCTGGAATGGTAAAGATCCCATTTTGAAAGAACGTCTTTTTGGATTAAGTGGCACCGAAGGTAATCACGGAGAAGACGTCAAAGAATTATATTACTACCTGCAGGGAACGCCTACGCATTCCTATATGAAAATGCTGTACAAGTATTCTCAGCAAGAATTTCCTTATAAAGATTTAGTAGAAACAAGTACTCAACGTACGAAAGAAGATCCGGAGTACGAATTACTGGATACCGGAATTTTCAAAGACAATACCTACTTTGATATTTTCATTGAATATGCCAAAGCTTCGGAAGAAGACCTGTTGATTCGTATCACGGCACACAACCGCTACACGCAAGCCGCACCTCTTTTTATTTTGCCTACACTATGGTTTAGAAACCGCTGGGATTTTGGACTGGTAGATCACAAGCCCATGATAGCCGCTATGGATAAAGGCGACCAGCTGCAATCGGTCAGTGCCAACCATTCGAGATTAGGAGAGTATTATTTATATTTTAACAAACCGGATCAACTGCTGTTTACTGAAAATGAAACGAACAAAGAGAAAATTTTTCATTCCCCTAGCAAATCGTTGTTTGTAAAAGACTCTTTTCATGAGGCGGTTATACACAACAACTACAGTTTGTTCAACGGAAAACAGGAAGGCACTAAATGTTCTCCTCTGTATCAGTTTACTATAGGAGCGGGAGAGAGTCGTGAAATTATTTTACGTTTCACCAATCGCAAAATGGAAGATCCGTTAGGGAAATCTTTTCATGAGCTATTTGAAGAACGAATAAAAGAAGCCGATCAGTTTTATACGGCAATGGAAATTCCGCACCTGTCGGAAGATTTGAAAAACATCCAGCGACAAGCCTTTGCTGGTATGTTGTGGAGCAAGCAATATTACAACCTCGATGTAGAAGCCTGGCTCAACGGTGATCCGGGACAACCGGCACCGCCGGAAAGTAGAAAGACAGGACGCAATCACAACTGGCTATACCTGAATAACGCCGATATTCTGAGTATGCCCGATAAATGGGAATACCCCTGGTATGCCGCATGGGATCTGGCTTTTCACTGTGTGCCTTTGGCGATGCTGGATGCGGAGTTTGCGAAAAATCAATTGATCACCATTTTCCGTGAATGGTATATGAATCCCAACGGACAGATACCCGCCTATGAATGGGCTTTCGGTGATGTGAATCCTCCGGTGCATGCCTGGGCGGCATTGAAAGTTTACGACATCGACAAAAGCAGAACAGGCAAAGGGGATATTAATTTTCTGAAAAGAATGTTTCACAAATTGATGTTGAACTTTACCTGGTGGGTCAATCGAAAAGATGAAGAAGGAAATAATTTATTTGAAGGAGGTTTTCTTGGCCTGGATAATATCGGAGTCTTCGACCGCAGCAAAGATTTGACAGAAGGAGGTATTCTCTCGCAAGTAGATGGTACATGCTGGATGGGCATGTATACGCTCAATATGCTGGAGATGGCCATGGTGATTACAGAAGAAGATCCGGCTTATGAAGACGTGTGTACCAAATTTTTCGAACACTTTGTGTACATCGCTGAATCCTTGAATCAATACGGTCAGCATAAAGAAGGGTTGTGGAACGAACAAGATGGTATTTTCTATGATCGACTGGAAAGGAAAGACGGTTCGTCTTTAGAGATCAAAGTGAAGTCATTAGTTGGCCTTACGGCTCTATTCGCTACGTCTTACATACCGTTTGACAAGATCGATAAGTTTAAAAATTTTCGCCGCAACATCGTATGGTTTTACGATTTCAGAAAAGCGAACCATAAATACTTGCCTTTTGAAGAGCGCAAGGAAAATCACCATTTGCTTTTATCCATCGTGCCCGAAGAGCGCTTTGCACGCATGTTGAAATTGATGCTGAGCGAAAGTGAGTTCTTGTCTGATTCCGGAATACGTTCCGTTTCAAGGTATCACAAGGACAACAATTACGAATTGGAAATAGACGGACAAAAATATCCCATGTCTTATCAAGCAGGAGAATCGGATACCAGGATGTTTGGAGGTAACTCCAATTGGCGGGGACCGGTTTGGATACCGATGAATTATTTGTTGATAGAGTCTTTGTACAAATACTACGATTACTACCAAGACAATTTCAAAGTAGAATATCCGACAGGTTCCGGAGTTTTCTTAAACCTGAAACAAGTAGCAGAAGAATTGTCGAAACGATTGATCGGCATCTTTGAGAAAGATGATCAGGGTGTACGTAAAGTGCACGGTGCTTATGAGCTTTACGCTAAAGACCCTCATTTCAAAGACTTGATTTTATTCTACGAATATTTTCACGGTGACAATGGTCGCGGTGTAGGTGCGAGCCACCAGACCGGATGGACTGGTGTTGTGGCGGATATGATACAAAGGGTGTATGGGAAGTGATTGCTGGCATTGCTGGCGCAAGATTTTATCTTGTGCCTACCATAATATAGAGCATTTGCTCGGGCTTCGTTAATCATCGCACAATCGTATAAAAGACGAAAGTCCTGCATAATTTCTAACGCTGCTGTATAACCAACATTGCTGGCGCAAGATTTTATCTTGTGCCTACGATGATATAGAGCATTTGCTCGGGCTTCGTTAATCATCGCACAATCGTATAAAAGATGAAAGTCCTGCATAATTTCTAGCACTGCTGTATAGCCAACATTGCTGGCGCAAGATTTTATCTTGTGCCTACCATGATATAGAGCATTTGCTCGGGTTTCGTTAATCATCGCACAATCGTATAAAAGATGAAAGTCCTGCATAATTTCTAGCGCTGCTGTATAACCAATCTTCCGGTTGACTTACAAATCCTGACACTACAGGGTTAAGATGAATATAATCCATTTTTTGGAAATAAACTTCATCGCTCCAAAGTTCTATTGGATGACTTTCATGTTGCCAAAACTGAAACGCTGCATTTTTATTTCTCTTTCCAGCTCTTTCCATCATCCTTAGCATCCAAACTTTTCTACTTTCATAGTTATTAGTCTCATCTTGTAAAAGCTTATGAAAGCAAGCGGAAGTATAACGTTTGAAGTCTCTGATGACATCTTCTAACTTATTTTGACCGGTAGTGCTTGCAATAAGATGAATGTGACTTGGCATAATACAATAGTTGTGTATATGAAGTCCTTTGTGTTCTTGACAATACTCGATGCTTTTGATTAAAACAGCTCTGTATTCGTTTCGGATGAAAACGTCTATCCAGTTTACGACACTAAAGGTTACAAAATGGGCGTGACGGTTATTCCCAACACGGTATTTTCTGCTCATAAAAAATAGTTTTAAAAATGGTGTTCTTTATTTTTGACTTCTTGGGTTTCTATAACCCCGAGCAAATGCTCTATGTCATGGTAGGCACAAGATAAAATCTTGCGCCAGCAAATACCAGCAAATAAATAATTAAACTAACAACTAACAACTAACAACTAACAACTAGTTTCCCCTTACACCTCCAAAAACGGAATCCAAAGCTTAACCTCCGTCCCACAAGCATTACCGTCCTTATCTTTCAAATCGCTAATCAAGATTTTATACTCTCCTTTTAGCGCTTGCTTCATCAATTCCAATCGATCATGGGTCAATTCCATAGCTACAGAAGTATGACCGGGTTTGATGCGTTCACGAATAACAGAAGATGCTTCGCGTCCAATACCGTTATCTCTGATGCTGCATTCAATATGATCACCGCTCTTGGTATAAGCAATTTCAATCTTTCCTCTTTCTGTGAGATGTGTAACACCATGAAGAATCGCATTCTCTATATAAGGCTGCGTGATCATCGGAGGAATGGTGATGAAATCATCTTCTAATGATTCATCTACAGAAATGGTATAATCAAATTTATTCGAGTTACGCAATTGCTCGAGTTCTAAGTAGACGTTCAATATTTTAACTTCTTCCTGCAAGGGAATAAACTGATGCCTGGAGCTTTCCAAGATATGCCGGATGAGTTTGGAGAATTTTGCGAGGTAGCGCGCGGCAGAACTGTTGTCGTGCGAAGTGATGTAATATTGTATAGAATTCAATGCATTGAAAATAAAATGCGGATTCATCTGCGCACGTAAAAAACGCTGTTCTATTTCTGAACTTTGACGCAGTAATTTTTCCTTGACCGCTTTTTGTGAAAGTTTGTAACGATTGAATAACAAGAAGGCTAATAATGCTCCACCTATAAGTGCTAAGAACAAGAGGTATTGCACCAGTTTTTGATTCCTCAGTGAAATTTCTTTTTGATTCAACTCTAATTGTTTGATGGTGTTCTGCTGGTGTAAAGCTTCCATCTTGGCTTGCTTCTCCCGGTTTTCAATGGCTACACTTTCTTTCAGGGAAAGCAATTCTTTTTCACGCGATTGCCTGATCAATGTTTGCTGAACCAGGTGCAATCGGCCAATTTCTTTTTCTTGCTGCAGCTGAACTTGTTTGGCTCGTATCTCATTCAATTCATTGTGTCGTTGAATCAATTCTATTTCCGCTGCTTTATTCCTGCTTTCAAGTTGTATGCGATTCAATTCTGCTTGCTGCAATTCATTTTCCGACAACAAGGTTTGAATTCTGTTTTCTAATTTTTCCGCTTCTCTCAAACGGGTTACCAATTCTTGTTCTTCTATTTTGCTGCGTCGCATGAGTGTATCTTTCACCGCTACATATTGACGGTACGATTGCAAAGCACTTTCATTGTCTTTTTGCAATTCGTGGGCTTGCCATAAAATGCGGTAACTGACTTCCATCAGATCAAACAATTTTTTATCCGCTGCCATACGTTCTGCGGCTTCTGCAAAAACAATGGCTTCGTTGTATTCTTTGAGAAACAAGTGATTCGATGCGATGTAATTGTATGTGCGCGCCGTTTCTTCCTGGTTACTTTGTTTTTTATTCAATTCGAGTGCTTTGCCAAAGTAATCATTGGCCTTGCTGTAATCGCCTTCTGTTTGGTAAGCGATACCTAGATTGAGGAGAATGATCGCTAAGTTTTGTCGCGAGGCAGAGGAGGGATAATAGTCAAATGCTTTTTGAAAATAAGTCAGCGCTTCTGCATTTCGATTCATTTTTTTTAAAGTAGCGCCTAAGTTGTTGTAAGCATTAGCGATCTCGGTAGAGTCTTTAAAGAGGAGTTGAAATTCCAATACCTTTTTTTCGTATACAATCGCTTCATTGTACTGTTCTGTTTTTTTAAGGATGTTGGCCAATTGATTAACGATATAAAGCTTTTCTTTTTCACTCCAGGTATCGTGCCATTTTTTGTAAAGTGCTTCGTACAAGGTTTGAGCTTTGCTGTAACTTCCCAGCAGACGATGCGCGTCTGCATTTTTCAAAGCGATGGTGCGCTGATCGGCTGAACTTAAATAGTGCGAGTACAGCGGATCGGAAGCACGTTCGTAATAATCTACTGCTTTTTCATATACTCCCCACTGATAATAGACATCCCCAATTTCAGAGAGCACATAAGCAAGACTGGAATAATCTTTGGCTTCTTCGTACTGTCTTCTCAATTGAAATAAGGTATTGATGTATTGAGGAAAATGTTTTTGCGCTTTGTACTGATCTGCCTGGAAACGCAATTCTTTTACCTGAAGAGGTTTTTTAATGGAAGGTTCTTCCGATACCTCCTGACCCAGGGTAAGTGTGATGCTGATCAAATAAAAGAAAAGAAACAGGGGCTTCTTTTTAAAAAGAGAAGGACGCATGTTACGAAAGGGACATTAATTCTAAAAAAGTTTCTTTGCGCCGCCTTGCTACTTCTAGCACGGAGCCATCGGTCATTTCTACAGTACTTGATTTTACATTAAATCCTTTGACATATTTTAAATGAACCAAATGTGATTTGTGTATTCTGAAAAACTGGTCGGCGGGTAAAATCTCTTCGTAATCTTTCAGTGGTTTAGAGGCCAGAACATGGGTATTCTTAAAATGGAAAGAAGTATAATTGCTTTTTGCTTCGCAGCGCACCAATTCGTCTATGCGAAAATATTGTAATCCATCGTGTAACTGAAGCCCGATCATTTGCAGACTGTTGCGATTGGCTAGTGCGGCATCTTTTTGTTTGCTGTGCTCTTCACGGTTCAATTTCAATAATTTTTTCTCCAAATCAATCAGTTGGTCAGGATCGATGGGCTTAAGTAAATAATCAATGGCGCTGAAGCGAAAGGCTTTCACCGCATACTCGTCATAGGCAGTAGTGAAAACAATCTTTAATGTGGTCTCTCCAAGTTGTTCGAGCAAATCGAAACCGGTGCCGTCTTTCATTCTGATATCCAAAAACACAACATCCACTGAATTATGTTGCAGCCAGTGGAGTCCATCGGCTACACCTTCTGCTTCCGCTACTACTTCAAGTTGGTTACAAAACATTTTTAGGGAAGAACGCAAAGCATTCCTGCTGGAAATTTCGTCGTCGATGATGATCGCTTGCATGGCTGGAGTCGGTAAAAAGCTTTCTTATTTCAACAATATGAACAGATTGCAACATTAGATTAGGAATCTCGTCCTGTTTTTTACTAAACTTGCAAGTTCAATTGGTAAGTTTAATAAAGAGGGACAGTAAAAGCAATTGTAAACACTCTTTCTTTAGGCGCTTCCAAATCGTTTTGGGGAAAACAACACTATACTGCTTCGGCAGACGACTCACATGAAATACAGCACAGCTATCCTTTTTTGTTTTTTTTGCGGCAGTATTGCTGCACAACAAACCGACTCACTCACCTTTGAAAAGGTAAAGGACAATGCACCGGCCAGCTCCTTTGACCTGCTGGATGTTCCGGTTACAGAGGCCATCAACTCTAAAGTATCCGTGGCTTCCAAGACAGAAGAAAGCAACACCGAAGCACCAAGTTCCATTACCGTTTACAATGCCAATGACATCAATCGTTTGGGTTATTATACCTTAGAAGATTTGGCTTCCATTACATCGGGATACAGCACTACGTATCAATACGGTGAAGCAGGATTCGAAACGCGTGGCCAATCTGCCGGTGGCTTCAACAACAACAAGCATTTATTATTGATTGATGGTATTCCTGTCAATTTTACGAGAAGTTACAAAGCACAGATTCAGGAAGAACTGCCTTTGTTGTTTGCACAACGGGTGGAATTCCTGAAAGGCCCGGCATCCGCTCTGTATGGGGTGTCTGCATTTAGCGGTGTGGTAAATATTGTTCCGAAATCCATAGAAGGAACGACGGAACACATGGAGAATAAAATTTCCGCAGGATCAAGAGACGGCAACAAACGCTGGATGTCCAATGTCTTGTTGCGCAACCAATGGTTTGATGTGCAATTGAGCACAGGTTATTACGAGAAGGATGCTTCCGGTACTTACCTCACAGATCCACACCGCGAAGATTATAGATACTGGGACCGCAATCAATCTATTTTTTGTTATTGGTCAGCCACCTTGCGCAAAGGACCTTTGAAGGGACTGAAGCAAGGAATTATCTACATGTACCGCAAAGGCGGACTCGGTGAATCGTTTATAGACGCCGGTTATTCCTCAGAAGTCAATCGCATCAGTTGGAACAACATTACGCCTTATTTGCAGTACAAGAAAAAACTATCTCGCAGAATCGATTTGAATACCCATGTAAAATTCAACAACTCCTCAGAGGAAGCGGCATACCAGGTAAACAACAGTCAAAACACGTTACCCAATTCTTCTGCCTTATCTGTATACAAAAGCAATGTAGTAGACATGGAAGGCTTGTTTGAGCTGCATTATAAAATTTCAGAACGTTCTTCTGTGATCTCAGGATTGAATTACGATTGGAGAAAAGAAATGGGTAATCCCACTTCTTATGCTTACAACATCAAATGGAACGGCACTACAGGTAATCCTTTTTCTTACCCCTTGTCCACAGACTTTGGTGTGGCATCCCCCGGATTCAGCACGCTGTCTGCTTTTCTTCAATACAAAACAGAATTGAATATTTTAAAAGGCTTGATTGTCACTACGGGTTTAAGAGAAGACATAGGATTCAACAGATTGTTTAATTACTCCCAGCTGTCTCCCAGAGTGGCCCTGGTACAAAAAATTACCAATCACCTCAACTTGAAACTCATGGGTGGACGTGCCTTGCGTGCGCCCGGTATCAAAGAAATCGGTCAAAATGCGCAATACATTAATGAATTGGGAAGAAACGGTTTCAATAACCCTGAATTGTTTTCAGTAAAAGCAGAAGCCATTCAAACGCTGGAAGCTGCGTTGGTTCAGAATTATGAGAAGGTGTATATTTGCTTGACCGCTTTTCACAATGAGACACGGGATGAGATCATCCGTTCAGGATTTTCTTATATCAAAGACAGTGTGGAAATTCCTGGTAGCTGGTTTACCAATCGCCCGGGTATCATCAAAGCGCAGGGCTTTGAATTTGACTTGAAAGCAAAACTGGGTAAGCAATGGATTTTGTTGTACAACATTGCCTATGCACAATCGAAAGATCAGGAAGGTAAAGAGCTACCATCGATTCCTACTTTCAAAACAAATTTGGGTGCAACCTTTACTTACTCGCAGCGCTTCCCGATGGCGATTACAATGGTAGGGAAATACATGTCTGGCTTTACCGATCAAACGGTTGGTGTAAACTATCCTTCACGATTGATTGCGGACTTGAACATCATGGTACCTTTGATCAGTAATCTTTCTGCAGAATTGCAAGTGCGCAATCTGTTAGATGATAAAGCGATCATCCCTTCTTCAGCTGTTCCTGGCGCGGGGCGTAGTTTCTTAGCCACGTTAGCAATGAAATTTTAGTTTTTTGTATGAGTGATTTACTCGTTGTTGGCGTCCCGCCAACAACTGGCATTTAGTAACACGTTTTCATACCAACACGGGACGCCAACAAGAAGTGAAAGGACTTAAAGCCATACTATTTTATCTTTATTTGATTAAGAGGACAAATCTAAGATTTTATTGTCGGCTTTTAATTAAACAGTTGATGGTCAAACTTCCATATGAATTTTTTTTCCGTTAAATCACTATTCTTTGCCGTTCCCTCACTCTCTGTTGTCAACATGCAGCGTGTCTTTAACTTCGTAGTAAAATCAATAAACCCAACTATGAATTATTTTTATCAAAAGACCAAAGCTATTTTGACTGCGGCGCTCATTGCGATGACAATGACGGCTCACGCAGCATTTGTGCGAAATCTTCCTACGGAGATTAAGCAACCCGACGGGGTAACTTTACATGTATTCGCATCCGGTGACGAGCACTACAACTGGGTACATGATCAGAACAATTTTACCATCGTAAAAAACAAAGCAACCGGCTATTTTGTGTATGCCACAAAAGTGAACGGATTGCTGGAACCTACAGACTATGTAGTTGGCAAAATCAATCCAGCTGAAGTAGGCCTGACTCCAGGCTTATTGGATGATGACTCTGTGATCAAAGAAAAAGCAGAGAAATCGGTAGCCAGCAGAAAAGTAAGCAAACAAAAGCGTACAGCTAACGGTGCAGAACCAGATGTAAGATCAACAGGCGACTACAACAACATTGTAGTCTACATCCAATTCAGCGATCAGGTTTCTGACCAATGGACATTGACTAGAACAGATGGAGAAAACAGATTCAATGCTACAGGAGTTGTCTCTGTAAAAGATTTTTACAAAGAGGTTTCTAATAATCAATTGAACGTTAACGCCACGTTCTATCCGCAGTCTACGGCTACCTATCCTGTATCTTATACCGATTCTCATCCGAGAACTTACTATCAAAAAGATACACCGGATGGTTATGGTACAGATCCTAATGGCACTGCTCCAAGAGAACATGAGTTGTTGAAAAACGCGATCAACGCCATCAGCAGCCAGGTTCCTGCTTCACTCGTCATCGATGGCAATGCCGACGGTTTGGTAGATAACGTGACGTTTGTCATTAAAGGTTATACGGAAGGATGGGCTGAATTATTGTGGCCTCACCGTTGGTCACTGTTTTCTCAAGACGTATACATCGGTACAAAAAAAGTGTACGATTACAATATCGTTTTCGGAACATCATTGGGTGTTGGTGTAATCAGCCACGAATTGTTTCACTCTTTCGGTGCCCCTGATTTGTATCAGTATTCTGCCTGGAACAGCACAGGCGCAGCTGTAGGTCCCTGGGACTTGATGGCGAGCGAAGACTGGAACACGCCTCAGCACATGACGGCTTACTTGAAACAGGAATACGGTAAATGGACAACGATCCCTGAATTGACAACAACAGGTACTTATAGCTTGCAACCTGTTTCTGCCAGTACCTTGTCTGCGTATAAAATAAAACTTCCAAACTCAGACGATTATGTAGTGTTGGAATACCGTAAGAAAGAAGGTAAATATGAGACGATGGTTCCTGCTTCAGGTCTGATTGTTTCATTGGTTCATCCGGGTGGCAATAATGCCGGCGGTCCTACCAATGAATTGTATGTGTTTCATAAAGACGGAACATACAGCAATGCCGGTGATGTTTATGACGCTACGTTTGGTAATGGAAGAAACAGTTTCAACGATCAAACCACTCCGGCTTGTTTCAAAAGCGATGGTACTCCTTGCGGACTGGGAAATTTAGGGATCAATAACATTACCATTACAGGTACCAATGTTACCTTCAACTATACTGCTCCAACAACGACTACTTGCAGCACTCCGGCTTGGGATGCGGCGATTGCTTACACAACAGGGCAAGAAGCATCTTATGCCGGCAATAAATACCGTGCAAAATGGTGGACACAAAACAACCGTCCTGATTTGAGTACAGGCAGTGGACAACCTTGGGAATTGATCGGCCCTTGCGGCAGTTCAAATCTGGCTCCTGCCGTTACCTTTACTTCTCCGGCACAAAACAGTACATTCCCGGCTGGTACAGCGGTTAACCTTGCTGCATCAGCAGTAGATGCCGACGGTACAATCGATAGAGTAGAGTTTCTTGATGTTAACAATCTTGTGGTAGCTACAGACAAAAGCGCTCCTTACGAGTATGCCACTTCTGGTTTGACTGCAGGTACTTATGTTTACAAGGCTAACGCCTATGATAACTTAGGTGCTATTTCACCGCAAGCAACAGTTTCGTTTACCATCAATACGGCATCTACTGTTCCTACAATTGTCATCACTTCTCCTACACAAAATCAAGAGATCTGGCAATACCCCTCTACAGCTGCTCCTATCGATGTGTTGGTGACTACCAATAACACGCAGACCGCTATTGATTCCGTTCAGTTTATTGTTGTGGAAACCGTTTGTAACGGTCCCGGTTGTAACAATGTCAGCAGGTATACCAAAAAGGTTTATCCTTTTACATTAAGCTACCAATCGGTATTGAACAACAATGGCTTTACACAAGTAACGGCTATTGCCTGGTCTCATGGTGTCAACTCGGAACAATCACAAGTAACGTTTTATGCTCGTCCGCTTCCTGAGTTGACAATTGTATCACCGACCGATAATAGCTCTATAGCTCCTAATACTGCTGTATTGATTGATGTAGATGTTAATTCCAATAAGGTATTTATTGACTCTGTGGTTTATACGGTTTTTGATACACAAACTACAGGTATGAATGGTGTGACTACAACTCGTAAGTTTAAAGTGACGAGCGCACCTTATGATTTGACGCTACCAGCTATTTCAGGTAAAACGTTTTCAAGGGTGTTTGCATTGGCGTATGCGAGTCAGGGAAAATTCTCAGAATCAAAATCGGTTACCATCAACTACAACTATGTACCGACAGTTGTCATTACGGCTCCGGCTGTGGCATCTAAGTTTAACGTAGGTGGTTCTGTAACAGTAAAAGCAAATGTTACAGATTCAGATGGTTCAGTAGTGAAGGTGGAAATCTATTCTCCTCACATCCCTAATAGTACCATAACGTTGACTGCTGCTCCTTATGAAGCGACGTTTGCTGACTTGCAATCTTCAGGTATAAGAGGTTTGACTACATTCGTAGTAAAAGCAACAGATAACAAAGGTGGTGTAAACGGTGCAACGATCGATGTGATTGAAAACAAAGCACCGCTTGTTACGGTTACGGCTCCATTGCCTAAGTACAGTAACAATAACATTGTATATGTAGTAGGAAGTACCATCACCGTATCAGCTAATGCAACAGATGCAGACGGTACGATCGCAAAAGTGGAAATTTCACAAGGTGCTAACGCTCCGGTAGTAAAAACGGCTGCACCTTATACGGCAACATTTGCAAGCTTGCCGGCTCCTGCTCCGGACGGTTCTATATACTTTACAGTAAAAGCATACGATAACAATGGTGCTACAACATCAGCATTGATCATTGCTTACAAAAATCGTCTGCCAAACATTGCCATCACAGCACCGGCAAGCAATTCAACAGTTACTCCGGGTTCTGCGGTCAACATCACTACTTTAGCAAGCGATGTAGACGGTGCGGTAGCGAAAGTTGAATTCTTCAATGGCGCGACGAAGTTGGGCGAAGCTACTGCTGCTCCCTATTCATTCTCTATTGCGAGCGCAGTGGCTGGAACGTATTCATTAACGGCCAAGGCAACAGATGACTTGGGTCAGTCTACTACCTCTCCGGTAGTCACAGTGAATGTAGTGGCCAATACGTGTACTGTTGCAGCATGGAGCAGTACTCCTGCTTATACTGTAGGCAATAGAGTGTCAAAAGGTGGTACGGTCTACGAAGCCAAATGGTGGACACAAAACGAAGATCCTGTAACGCATTCAGGACAGTATGATTCCTGGAAAGTAATCGGTCCTTGTAACGCTCGTTTGAGTGCTACTGAATCTTTGAATACCGTTACTTTATCTCCTGTGCCATTCAGCGATGAATTGTTCATCAACATCAAAGAAGATCAGGCGCACATTGAATTATATGATCTGTTTGGAACAAAAGTAGCTCAGGCTGATGGAAGCGGAATCGTTACCCTTCCAACCGCAGCATTTGCTCCCGGACTGTACCTTTGCAAAGTATTTGTAAACGGTGAAAGTAAATCGTTCACTGTAGTAAAGAGATAATAAAAAGGAAGTTGTTTTGTTAATGGATCCGGTTTGTCGTAAGACAGGCCGGATTTTTTTATACTAGCTGTCTTACCCCTAAGTCCACTAAAGGGGACTTGAAGAAAATGGAGTGAGATGATTTATAGAGATTCGTCGCTCTGCGACGGAACTCTTAAGATAATAAGTCCCAGAGGGACTCAATGTCTGTAGCAAAGAAATAAATAATAAGCAAAGTCCCCTTTAGGGGATTTAGGGGTAAGACAGTTTCAATATCCTCCATGGTATTTTTTGCAACAAGATCTAAAATAATCAGTATATTTTAGTCCTAAAGGAAAATCGCTATGTATCAAAAGTTCAATAAAAGACTGGAAGGTCAAACGGCTTTAGTCACCGGATCAAGTTCGGGAATTGGCAGTGCAGTAGCTTTGGCGATGGCTAAAGAAGGAGCGAATGTGATCGTAAACTATGTGGGTGATGAAACGGGAGCCATTAAAGTGGTGGATTTCATTAACAATGATGAGGTGTCCGGCTCTGCCATCTCCATACAGGCTGATGTAAGCAAAGAGGATCAGGTGCAGGACATGTTTCAAAAGGGCATTTCACATTTTGGAACCATTGACATATTAGTGAATAATGCAGGATTGCAGAAAGATGCTGCTTTTCAGGACATGACCTTGGCCGAATGGCAAAAGGTAATAGATGTCAATCTCACGGGTCAATTTCTTTGCGCGCGCGAAGCCATTAGAGAATTTCTTAAGAGAGGACCGCGACCGGAAATCTCCGCAGCGATTGGAAAAATCATTTGCATGAGTTCGGTGCACGAAGTCATTCCCTGGGGAGGACACGCCAATTATGCCGCATCCAAAGGCGGTGTCATGATGTTGATGAAATCCATGGCGCAGGAATTAGGCCCTAAGAAAATAAGAATCAACAGCATTGCTCCGGGAGCCATTAAAACACCGATCAATAAAAATGCCTGGGATACTCCGGAAGCAGAAAAAGAATTACTCAAATTAATTCCTTACAATCGAGTAGGTGAAACCTCAGACATCGGATCCGTAGCGGCCTGGCTGGCTTCTGATGAATCGGATTATATTCATGGTACGACGATATTTGTGGATGGTGGGATGACGTTGTATCCGGGGTTTTATGGTAACGGATAAAAGTAGGGACGAGCCAGGAGCAAGGAGGTACGAGTAAGCTATTCCGTA
>JAQBNS010000098.1 GCA_028288405.1 Chitinophagaceae bacterium | reverse complement strand
TCATGCCGCTCAATTGGGGATTGGAAGCTTTCAAATGGTATTACCTCATGCGGCATTTTGGATTTCAGTTGACCTATCTTCATTCTTATAAAACGACATTGACCGGTTTGGCTTACAGTCTTGTATTGCCGGGAGGAATTGGTGAATACATGGGACGCGCAGAAGCCATACCTACAGGAGCAGGTTGGAAAGGAGCGGGAGTCTTATCCATTGCCCGCATCGCGCAATTGTATGCCACCGTTTTGTTCGGAGGATTAACGTTAGGATTGTTTCTCTGGCATAAGCAATACCTGTGGCTACTGACTGGTTTGATCGTGTTCGTATCTGTATTTTGGTTTTTCTTTATTTACTCTACACACATTGCGGTTTGGCTTACGGATAAACTCAGCGGTTCTTATACCTTTTTGACCGATCTGTTGTATCCCTGGACACAGCATGGTATGGAGAAGCCGATTGTATTTGTAGTGTCGGCCTTTCGTTACCTGGTCTTTACTTTTCAATTTTATTTGATCCTTATCATGCTCGGTGTAAAAGAGAGTACTATTGATTTGCTCAGTGGTATATCTTCCGCCTTTATGCTCAAGTCTTTTTTTCCTTCGTTTCTGGATCTAGGACCAAGGGAACTGGCGGTGACCTTATTCTTCAAAGACATGAATACTTCCATGGTGCAAGTACTGGCAGCAAGTTTACTGCTTTGGTTCATCAATGTCATGGTACCCGGCCTGGCCGGTTCACTGCTGACCTTGCGCAATATGTGGCTTAATCATAAACTAAAACAATGATGATCATACTGCTGTTGATAGGACTGTGTTACGGCTCATGGATTGTCTACTTACTTCATGGATGGCATGCTATACCGGTGACACAGGTTACCGCTGCACTTCCAACACAAGGGATCAGTGTCGTGGTGGCTTTTCGCAACGAAGCACACCGGTTGGAACGATTGTTAAGAGCGCTAGCCAAACAAGACTATCCGGCTTCTTTATTGGAAGTTATTCTGGTGAACGATCATTCAGAAGATCTTTTTGAACCGACCTTGCAAGCTTTTTCTTCTTTCCCTTTTGTCTTGCGTGTGTTGTCTTTAGGCGACGGAAAGTTTGGTAAAAAACAAGCCATTGCCTACGGTGTATCGCAGGCTTCTCATCCGTGGATATTGACTACAGATGCCGATTGTACAGCGGGCGCAACTTGGGCGAAGGCCATGATGCAGCATGCGGAAGCCTCTGGCGCTCGTTTTGTTTTTGGTCCGGTAGCTTTTGAAACAGAGCGATCCTTTTTGACGGATTTTCAACAGATCGAATTGTTTTCACTCATCGGCAGTGGTGCGGCTTTGTGGCAACAAGGATTACCGACCATGTGCAATGGTGCAAATCTTTTATACAAAAAGACATTGGTAGAACATGATCCTTATGCACTCAATCGTCATTTGGCTTCGGGCGACGATGAATTTTTAATGCATCAGGTCTATCAGCAAGATCATAAAGCCGTTTCTTTTGCTAAGAATAGAGAGACATTGGTATTAACCGAACCTTGTTTTTCATGGTCCGTATTGTATCATCAACGCAAGAGATGGGCAAGTAAATGGGGAGCATACCGGATGGCACATGTGCAACGCATCGCATTAGGCGTTTTTCTTGCTAATCTGGTCTATGTGCTGCTGCCTTTGCTGGCTTTTAAAACTCCTGTTCTAATTCCATGGATCATAGGAATATATGGTTTTCGTTGGATCATGGATGGAATTTTTATCCATGAAATTACACGATTTTATAATAAACCTTTTAACTTAGTAAGATACGCGGAGGTGGCCACTATCTACCCCTGGTATGTTTTGATTTCTGCCCTTGCCGGCAGAGCAGGTAAGTATACCTGGAAAGGAAGAAAAGTCAGTTGACAAACCGTGACAGATCAGGAATTTGATATACTCGATGAATTGTATTTTGTCATCTCTTTTCAGGACCTGATGAGAAATTTATCCTGGTCTGCATCAGACATTTTACCGGTGTTGAAGCAATTGGTGGCGAAAGAAATGGTGAAATGCATCGATCCGCAAAGCGAAGAAGAAGTAACGCTTTCTGTAGCTGATCTGGATAAGCAGTATAATAAAATATTATTTTTAGCTACTAAAAAAGGGCTAATGGAGCATAATAGTAGAGAAGAGTAAATGGTTAAATCGAATAAATCTGCTGTTAAGTCGCCTGGTTATTATGTATGGCAACGCTTTAGGAGAAATCCTATCGCTGTGGCAGCCACAGTAATCATTATACTGGCTCACCTGATTGCTTTTTTAGGCTATCTCATCATGCCGGATAGCACCCCCAATGCTGACGACGGTTCTCCTCTCATTAAAAAGAAACCCATGGGCTTTGAAGTAACGATGCTTAAAGCCATCAAGCAGCGTGAAGTACCGCAGGTGAATATCTTCTCTAAAATGTTTTTTGGACAAGAAAACCCTTACCGCATCGAACCGGTCGAATACTATGCCTTGAAAGGCGATTCTGTTTATTACACACTATACGGAAGTGAAGAGGACACGATTGCTAAACATGTAATGCCTTTTATCCGCTCCATTTATTTTGGTGACGACAAATCTTTATGTGAAGGAAGGCCTTGCGCTTACCATCGGGTGGGCGATCACTTCGAATACATTGCACTGAATGGTGCAACAGAAAAAGTAGCGTATACAGAAGTGGTATCAGAATTCAACAAGTATAATGTCGAGCGTCGTCATTACATGTTGGGAACAGATAAATCAGGACGGGATTTATTTTCACGCTTGTTGTTCGGTGCACGTATCTCTTTATTAATCGGTATGATTTCCATGGTGATCTCTATGTTTCTCGGTGTTACGCTGGGGGCATTGGCCGGTTTCTTTGGAGGCAAGACAGATAAAGTGGTCATGTGGTTGCTGACTGTGACCTGGTCCATACCGGGTATCATGTTGGTGATCGCCATCAGTTTGGCTTTGCAAAGCAAAGGCATCTGGGTAGCCTTCGTTGCCGTGGGTTTGACGATGTGGGTAGAAGTAGCCAGGGTAGTGCGTGGACAGATTTTATCCGTCAAAGAAAAATTATTCATCGAAGCGGCAAAAGCATTGGGTATCGGTAACTTTAGAATTATTTTCCGTCACATCCTTCCGAATATGTTTGGTCCCATCATCGTAATTGCTACGGCCAATTATGCGGCGGCAGTTTTGATTGAAGCGGGATTAAGTTTTCTGGGCTTAGGTGTACAACCGCCAATGCCTTCCTGGGGAATGATGGTCAATGAAGGCTATAACTCCAACTGGGAGAGTGATGGTGGATACATGGTGTTTTTGCCAAGTTTATGTATCTGTCTCATTGTATTGTCATTTAACTTATTGGGTAATGGATTGAGAGATGCATATGATCCTCAATCAAAACTAAGATGGTAGAGCGCACTAAAGGCAATCGTGAGGAGCATTTACGTCAGATGCAGCTGGACTCTTTGCTGGAGGTAACAAAAGCAATCAATGCCAACTTGCCCGAAGCGTCTCTGTATAAAATTTATCATTTCACTTTACTGGCCGGTTTAGAAATAAAAAAACTGGCACTTTTTGTAAAGGAAGGAACCTGGAG
>JAQBNS010000078.1 GCA_028288405.1 Chitinophagaceae bacterium | reverse complement strand
GTATTTAAAGCTTTATCATCATGTTAAAATTTTTAAAGCAGGTATGCAGGGGAGTTGCGATTCGTTGATCTATAATGGCAGTGATTCACTCATTACCATGTTTGGGCATCCCGTGTTGTGGAACGGGAAGAGCCAATTGACTGCGGATACCATTAAGCTGAATATTAAGAATGGACAAATGCATAAGATGTTCATGAATGTCAATGCTTTTATTATCATGCAAGATACCGTTGGCAATTTCAATCAGGTCAAGGGACGGAAGATGGAAGCCACCTTTAAAAACAATAAATTAAAATCTGTTTTTGTAGACGGCAATAGTGAAAGTGTATTTTTCGTTCTAGAGGGCGATAGTGTAGTAACGGGAATGAATAGGTCCATATGCAGCCAAATCGTCATGGCCATGGAGAATGATACGATTAGAAGAGTATCGTTTCTGACCAAACCGGAAGCCAAGTTTATTCCACCGCATCAACTTCAAGAGCCGGATAAAAGATTGAAAGGCTTTCTTTGGCGTAAAGAGGAAAAACCTGAACGAGAGGATATTCCAAGATAGTATAGACTTGTAAATCGATATATTTTTGCTTAGTTTCGAAGCCCTGAAATGGATAGAATGATTAAAATAATGAAAGATAATAAAGCCGTGTTGTTGTTAGCGGTGTTGTGTGTATTGAGTTCTTGCAGTGAATTCAGCAGGCTTCAAAAAAGGGGAGATCTTACCGCCAAGTTGGAAGGCGGGATCAAGTATTACCATAAAAAAGACTATTACAAGTCCTCTGTTTTATTGGAAGAAATAGCCCCCTTATTAAAGGGGCGTGTCGAAGCGGAAAAGGCATTGTACTATTTGGCTTACGATTACTATGAGCAGGAACAATTTCCGATGTCTTCGTTTTATTTTAAGGAATTGTACGTAACGTATAACAGAAGCGAATACCATGAAGAAGCCATGTTCATGTATGCCAAATCCTTATACAGAGAAGCTCCAACCTATAATTTGGATCAGCAGAGTACTTATGAGTCTTTAAAAGCGATTCAATCGTTCATTAACCGCTATCCGAAATCCAAATATGTGGAGGAGTGCAACAAGATTATGGACGAATTGACGGCTCAATTGGAGCGAAAAGACGCAGAACACGCCAAATTGTATAATAAAGTTCATAACTATAAGTCTGCAGTGGTGGCATTGACCAGTTTTATGGAACAATACCCCAATTCTCAATATTCTGAAGAAATATGCCTTGTAAGGATAGAATCACAGTATCATTTGGCAAAAAATAGCGTGGTAGGCAAGGTTCAGATCGAAAGATATTATGATGCCATCGGTTTTTATCGTAGCTTTGCAGAGAAGTTCCCTAGTTCCAAATACTTAGCGGAAGCTAAACAGTATTCCGATTTAAGTGAATCGGAACTGGCAAAAATAAAGTCTAAAAGTTAATTAATTCATTTCATATGGCAGTAGCAAATTTAATTACCCGTGATGTTGATAAACTAGCTGTAAACACTGGCAACGTCTACGAATCACTTGTAATCATTTCAAGAAGAGCGCGTCAAATCGCTATCAAACAAAAGGAAGAGTTAAACTCTAAATTGGCTGAGTTTGCTTCTACGGTTGACAACCTGGAAGAAGTATTTGAAAACAGAGAGCAAATTGAAATCTCTAAATTCTACGAGCGCATGCCTAAGCCGGCAACTTTGGCGACAGAAGAATTTATTGAAAACAAGATCATGTACAGAAAAGCTGACGTAGAGCCAGCTAAATAAATTTATGTTGCAAGGAAAGAAGGTACTGCTTGGCGTATGCGGCAGCATTGCAGCTTATAAAGCGGCACACCTGATTCGATTGCTTACCAAATCCGGAGCGGAGGTGCGCGTTATTATGACGGCCTCCGCTTCTGATTTTATTACCCCACTCACTTTATCTACCCTTTCCAATTATCCTGTAAGCTCTGAGTTTACCCATGATAAAGCCAGTGGCTTGTGGAACAGTCATGTGGAAATGGGACTTTGGGCTGATCTCATGATCATTGCTCCGGCGAGTGCTAATTCATTGGCGAAAGCCGCTCAAGGGATTTGCGACAATTATTTGCAAGCGGTTTACCTTTCTGCTCGTTGTCCTGTGTGGTGGGCTCCTGCCATGGATCTTGACATGTGGCAACATCCTTCTACACAATCGAACATTTTGAAATTGCAATCGTACGGCAACCGTATTCTTGATCCTGGAACGGGCCCATTGGCGAGTGGTCTGGAAGGGAAAGGACGAATGATGGAACCGGAACAGATTGCCGAAGTTGTTCAAGACTATTTTAAGGCGAGCCGTAAACTTTCCGGAAAGAAAGTTATCGTAACAGCTGGTCCGACTTATGAACCCATCGACCCCGTTCGTTTTATCGGCAATAGATCGTCTGGTAAAATGGGTTATGCGATAGCCGAAGAATTGGCACAGGAAGGTGCAGCAGTTTACCTGATCAGTGGGCCTAGCCATGTGAAGCCGGTACACACCGGCATTGTATTGCACAAGGTGGAATCAGCCGCACAAATGAAAGATCAGGTGATGGCCTATTTTGATCAATGCGATGCAGCGATCTTTAGTGCTGCTGTGGCAGATTATACACCGGAAACAGTGGCTGATCAGAAAATAAAAAAGAAAGAAGATCGTTTTGCTATTGATTTGATGAAGACGGTGGATATAGCGGCTGCTTGTGGAGCCCAAAAAAAAGCCGGACAATTTCTGGTAGGATTTGCTTTGGAAACGGAACAAGAGGAAGCCAATGCCTTGAAAAAAATGTCTTCTAAAAAACAAGACATGATTGTGTTGAATTCTTTACGTGATGCAGGCGCAGGCTTTTCAGGAGATACCAATAAAATAAGCATTTATACGGCTGCCGGTCAAAAGGTAGAGTATGGATTGAAATCAAAGAATGAAGTCGCTAAAGATATCGTGCAAAAGATTTGTCTGGAATGGTTGAAAAAATAGCTATGCATCGTGTTTATTCTATCCTGATTCTACTGGGCATATTTTTTATGGCACCGGTCACTTCAAGGGCCCAGGAATTACAATTTAATGTTACGATAGATGCGAGTCAGGTTCCCGATGTTCAGAAAGCAATCATTGACGATATGCAGATGGCCATTAAGAATTTTTTAAATAACAGAAACTGGACCGAAGACCAATTTGCACCGGAAGAAAGAATCAAGTGTAATATTGTGATTTCGATTGTAACAATTCCTGCGCAATACTCTTACATAGCAACGGCGCAGGTTCAATGCTCCAGACCGGTGTATGGCACTACTTATGAAACGGTGCTATTCAACTATTTCGATAAGTCATTTATCTTTGAATTGAATCAGGGACAACAATTGATCTACAATGAAAACGTCTTCAACTCTAACCTGGGCTCGATGTTGTCTTTTTACGCTTATGTGATCTTGGCTATGGATTATGACAGCTTTGGGAAATTGGGAGGAAGCAAATATATTGATAAAGCGATGACGCTAGCTGGGGTAGCCAGAGACCAAGCCGTAGGATGGATTGCTACTTCGGATCCCAACAACAGGGGTTCATTGCTTGCTAATTTAAACAACCAGCAATTCGTTCCTTATCGTGAAGCTTGGTACAATTATCACCGCAAAGGTTTGGATAATTTCATTAAGGATCCGGCAGGTACACGTCAGGTCTGTTTTGACATGATTAAAACGATACAAAGCATTAATAAAGTCAATCCATACTCTATTTTGCTGCGTTCTTTCTTTCTGGCCAAACGCGATGAATTGATCAATATTTTTAAAGATGCGGAGCCGGCCATGAAGAACGATGTGATCACTCTGTTTAGAGAGCTTGATCCCGCCAATTCTCAGAAGTATGAAACCATCCTGAAAAAATAAATTCGGGATTGTTCATTATTATGCCTCTGTCTTTTTTATTTTTACAATACTATGGGGAAGAGGCAGGAAAGAATTGACGTATACCATCAAACTGTTGTTTGGGCAAATTACATAGGCAAAGAAATGAATGTCGTTTGTTCCAATGGTGCTGTCTACCATTGTAAATTAGAAAAAGCTGACCAACAGAAAATTTATATCAAAGACTTATTGGGAGAACACGTTTCATTACCTATTGATAGCATTAAAGAAATTATTATAGATTTCGTAACGGAGTATTAAGTATGCTGAATTACCTGCACATTAAAAACTATGCGTTGATCGAAGAACTGGAGTGGCATCCGGGAAAGGGATTCAACATCATTACCGGTGAAACCGGTGCCGGTAAATCTATATTGCTAGGAGCATTAGGATTGTTGCTGGGTAATCGTGCGGATAGTAAAGTGTTATTTGATGAAACGCAAAAGTGTATCATTGAAGGGTATTTCGACCTGAGCCAGGCCGGTTTAGAGGAATGGTTTGAGCAACAAGAATTAGAAAACGAACAGCAAACCATCTTGCGCAGAGAAGTTTCTGCCAATGGTAAATCAAGGGCTTTTATCAATGATACTCCGGTAACCTTGGACGTATTGAAATCATTAACAGAACAGATCATAGATGTACACTCACAGCATGAAACGTTATTGTTGGGCTTGAGTGAATTTCAAGTACGATTGCTGGATGCATTTACCGGTTCTGTTCCTGCGTATCAGTCTTACCGTGACGATTACCGCAAGTACCGTGTCAGTTTTAAAACGCTGGAAGAATTGCAGGCTAAGCGCGCACAAGCCAATAAAGAAAGAGATTTCAACCAGTATTTATATACAGAATTAGAAGAAGCAGCGCTTCAATCCCAAGAACAGGAGAAATTAGAAGAAGAGCAGCAATTGCTTGAAAATGCAGAAGGCATCAAGGAGAAATTATTTGCCGTAAGTCAGTTGTTGTCAGACGAAGAACAGGGTTCTGTACAGAGCTTGAAAGAAGCACTCAAAGCACTTCAGTCTGCATCGGCTATGAGCAGTCATTTCAATGCACTCACTACTCGTTTAGAAGGGGTATGGATCGAGTTGAAAGATGTAGCCGCTGAATTGGAACAAGAACAAAGCAATGTACTGTATGATCCTGCACGTTTAGCGGTTATACAAGAACGTTTGAGTCGCTTGTATGCTTTACAGAAAAAGCATCAGGTAAAAAGTGTAGAAGAGTTGATGGACTTATTTCATTCATTGGCCGTACTTCTGAGTAAAATGGAAGACGATGAGAACCGCATTCAAACATTAGAGAAAGAAGTCAATGTGTTGGAGAAAGAAGTGGTAAAAAAAGCAGAAGTATTATCGAAAGCCAGGCATACTGCTGCTCCTCAATTGGCGCAAGGGTTAGTTGATCTGTTGGTGAAATTGGGCATGCCTGATGCTTCTATAAAAATAGACATAGATAGAATTGCTCCCGGTTCAATGGGAATAGATAAAGTCAACATTCGTTTCAGCGCCAACAAAGGAGTAACACCGCAGGAATTAAAACAAGCAGCCTCCGGCGGTGAATTTTCTCGTTTGATGTTGGCCGTTAAAGTAATTTTAGCGGAAAAAAGTTATTTGCCGACATTGATCTTTGACGAGATCGATACAGGAGTGTCAGGAGAAATTGCTTTACGCATGGGCCAGATGATGCGTTCCATCGCACAAGGACATCAGGTAATGACCATTACGCACCTGCCTCAGGTGGCTTCATTGGGAGATAAACATTTCTTCGTTTACAAAGACAATGAAGGAAATAAAACAGCAACACGAATGAAAATGTTGAATCCGGAAGAACGAGTTCAGGAAATCGCACAAATGATTGCAGGCAAAACACCTTCGGATATCGCTGTTCGCTCGGCGAAGGAGTTGTTGGGTGTTAAATAAAGGAACCTTAAAAAAGACTATATTGTTTAGTCGTTCATACATTTAAAATAAACTCATGGCGTATAATTTATTGAAAGGAAAAAGAGGGATTATCTTTGGTGCGCTGGATGAAAATTCCATCGCCTGGAAGGTGGCGCAGAAAGCGCATGAAGAAGGCGCTCTGTTTACGCTGACCAATGCACCCATTGCTATGCGTATGGGGGAAATCAATAAATTGGCTGATGAATGTAAGGCAGCGGTCATTCCGGCTGATGCTACCTCTATTGAAGACCTGGAAAATTTATTCGATAAGTCTGTGGAAGTATTAGGAGGGAAAATAGATTTTATTTTGCACTCCATTGGTATGAGTCCTAATGTGAGAAAAGGAAGATCGTATGGAGATTTGAACTATGAATGGTTTTTGAAATCATTGGATGTATCCGGATTGTCTTTTCATAAAGTGATGCAAGTGGCAGAAAAGAAAGGCGTACTGAATAACCATGCTTCTATTCTTGCGCTCACTTATATCGCTTCGCAGCGTACGTTTCCTGATTATTCCGACATGGCTGAAGCCAAATCTGTACTGGAATCGATTGCGAGAAGTTATGGCTATCGCTTAGGTCGTTCTCAAAAAGTACGAGTGAATACCATCTCCCAATCGCCGACAATGACTACTGCTGGTAAAGGCATAGCAGGTTTTGGTGCGTTTTATAATTTTGCGGATAAAATGTCTCCATTAGGAAATGCCTCCGCTGATGATTGTGCTTCGTATTGTATTACACTGTTCTCTGACTTGACACGTCATGTCACCATGCAGAATTTATTTCATGATGGCGGATTTAGTTCAACCGGTATGACGGAAGAAGTCATGGAGATTTTCTCTAAACAATAGATAGATTGAAAAATAAGAAGTCCCGTTTTGATCCGTCGAGACGGGACTTTGACTTTATAGGGTTAAAAAAATCATATGAAAAAGAACATCTTCATTGGATTGCTTTTGATATTGGGTTTTGTGCCTTCTGTTCTTCATGCACAAAAGACAAAGGAAATCAAGGTCGAAGTGGCGGATGAAATAGAAGAAGGAGATGGCGCCAGTGTACGCCGTTTGATTCCGAGAAAGGGGATCAAAAGTTATGATCCGTATGTATTGTTTGACGATTTTACCATCAATCCTCCTTCCGGATTTCCAGACCATTTTCATAGTGGATTTGAAGTGATCACTTATGTGGTACAAGGGAAGCTCCAACACAAAGACAGTCAGGGAAACCAGGTTGTGTTGAGTGCAGGAGACATACAATGCTTCACAACGGGTTCTGGTGTTGTTCATTCTGAAATGCCTGAGGGAACTGAGCAAGTCAGAGGCTTTCAGATCTGGATCAATTTGCCGAGCGAGTTCAAAAGGATCACGCCGGGTTATGAAGTGGTGAGAGCCTCTGATTTAAGAGCGACAAAAATCAGTGATCAGGTAAGTGTAAAAACAATCGTTTCAGGTGGGACCAGTGTTCGTACGAAAGCTCAGGTATTGATACAGGAAATACAAATTAAATCCGGAAGCCGTTATAAATTGGTATTGCCAATAGGGTATAAAGGTTTTGTGTATGTGTCATCAGGAAATGCAACGATAGAGCAAGCGTTAGTGACGAAAGGGCAAGCCGTTTTTTTTACTTCAGAAGACTTAGAAGTATTGGCGAATCAAGACGTGACGTTGTTGTTGGTTTCAGGCTTACCATTGGGAGAACCCATCCGTAGAAAAGGATCCATCGTTAAATAATATAATTGTGTTACCTAGTATAGATTTACAAGCGTATCGGTACGAGTTGCCTAAAGAAAGGATCGCTTTATTTCCTGTTTCTCCAAGAGATCAATCCAAGTTATTGGTTTGTGATAAAGGTGAAATTGTTCAAGATGTATTTCAGTCCTTGTCTCATCATATACCCTCCGGCTCATTGATGGTATTCAATCAGACCAAAGTGATTCGTGCACGTTTGCTTTTTCAAACCCAGACGGGGGCACAGATTGAAATTTTTTGTTTGGAGCCTGTGCATGGAGAGGAACAAGTCAGTGCCTTATCCGCAAAAGGTCAAGTGCAATGGAAATGTTTTGTCGGCAATGCGAAGCGATGGAAACAGGATCGTTTGACCTTATTATTGGAAGATAATACAAACGCGGAATTATCAGCCGCCTTGCTGGATAAGAAAGAAGATTACTACATCATTCAGTTCTCCTGGACACCTTCTGAGTTGACCTGGGCAGAAGTATTGGATCTAACGGGTAAGATGCCACTCCCACCTTATATTAAACGTGATGCCTCGTTGGAGGATGAAGAAAGCTATCAGACAGTCTATGCGAAGATCAAAGGTTCTGTAGCAGCCCCTACGGCTGGTTTGCACTTTACCGGTCGGGTATTGGAAGATTTGCGTCATCATGACGTTCAGTTGGCTTATACAACATTGCATGTTGGAGCAGGAACATTCAAACCCATTAAAACGGATTCCATACAACAACATGAAATGCATGAAGAAGAATTAGTAATCGAGAAAACATTTGTCCAACAATTGTTAGCCCATAGCGGGAAACCGCTGGTGGCGGTCGGTACAACCTCGGTGCGTTGTATAGAAAGTTTGTATTGGATCGCAGTAAAAATAAAAGCAGGTGCTCATACTGTGAGCGAGATGAATGTTCAGCAATGGGATCCTTATAATTTATCCACATCATTAAAATCAGACGAAGCCTTACAAATTTTGTTGTCATGGTTTGATACACATCAAGTAGATCGTGTGAGTATCAAAACAGCCATCTTAATTGTGCCGGGATACGAGTTCAAATTTGTTAATTTATTGATCACCAACTTCCATCAACCGGAGAGTACGTTGATATTATTGGTCGCTGCCTTTGCAGGTAAGAATTGGGGAGAAATTTACCGATATGCGCTTGAAAATGACTTCCGTTTTCTGAGTTATGGGGACTCTTCATTGCTCCACAGGGATTGTGTATAACGTTAAACTTTATCCACATTTTGTGTGGATAAACGCCTTTATAACTTCATTAGTAACAATTTGGTAATAGTAGTTAATAGATTAAGAATGCGTTTTGGTAGGTAAAAACCCAAATTTGCAAGTGAAAAAACATTTATTTTTTATACAGTTTATTACATCAAAAAAAGTTGCGAATTGGTGTGCATAGAGTAGAGTTTAATTGTATTTATTAAATAAATAATTGCACTTAATAAACTTTTTTTAGTGTCTTGACATTCTAAAATCTTAGTATGTGGGCATATAGAAAAGTCAAGTATGGAATCGCATTTTTTTGTTATTTTTTTTTGTTCATCTTTGTCACCCCCCAGAAATACAGGGCGTACTTTTTATACCGTTTGATAATAATATGATTGAAGTAAGGGATTGTAAGTCAGTTTGGTCTAATTGTTTAACTTATATCAAAGAACAGGTTGGAGATCAGAGCTATCGCACCTGGTTTGAGCCTATCGAACCTTTGATGCTGAATAACAGCGTGTTGACTATACAAGTGCCAAGCCAATTCTTTTATGAATGGTTAGAAGAGCACTATGTCAATGTGTTGCGCAATGCAATCGATATCGAATTAGGTTCTGAAGGACAGTTAGAATATTCTATTTCAGTAGAAAAGAGGAGCCAATCTGTCACCAATGGATCGACTAATGGACACGATAAACAATTGGGTGCTAAGACAAACGGCACAAAAGTTCCCGATGTGCATAACGCGGGAAGAGAAAAAGCGCATAAGTTAGCCGCAGAGTATCAGCTTAAAGCAGAATATACCTTTGATAATTTTATAGAAGGCGATTGTAACCGATTGGCTCGCTCAGCAGGTTATGCTGTCGCGCAAAAACCAGGTGTTACTTCTTTCAACCCTTTATTTGTTTACGGTGGAGTAGGATTGGGTAAATCTCATCTCGTACAAGCCATAGGCAGTGAAATACAAAAACAGTTTCCAGATAAGCTGGTCATGTATGTAGACTCACAACGCTTCGCTAATCAATTCGTGGAAGCGATTAAAAGCAACCAGGCTTCAGACTTCGGACAAGTATACCAGAGCGCAGATGTTTTGATTGTAGACGATGTTCAGTTTTTTGCCGGTAAAGAAAAAACACAGGAGATATTTTTTCACGTGTTTAACAATTTACATCAAAACGGTAAACAAGTTATTTTAACCAGTGACTGTTCTCCTAAAGACTTGAAAGGTTTTCAGGAACGTCTATTGTCCCGTTTCAAATGGGGCTTGAATACAGACTTGCAGTTCCCGGATTTGGAAACTCGTATTGCCATCATTCACAAGAAGGCTGAAGCACACGGTGTAGCCATTCCTGAGAATGTGATCGAATATTTGGCTTATAGTGTAGATACTAACTTACGTGAGTTGGAAGGTGTAATCAATTCTATGCTGGCTCAAAATGCTTTAGCGGGTAGAACATTAGATCTTGAACTGGCTAAAGAAACATTACAGAAAATTGTTCAGAGCATCGAATCTGAAGTAGGTATTGATTACATACAGAAATTTGTTGCCGAATATTTTAACGTAGCCGTTGATTTGTTGAAAGACAAAACACGTAAACGCGAAATTGTTGTAGCTCGTCAAGTGTCTATGTATTTCGCTAAAGAATATACGAACATGTCACTGAAGTCTATTGGCGCTCATTTCGGCGGCCGTGACCACAGTACGGTGATTCATGCCATCACGGCGGTAAATGATTTGATCGATACGGACAAACGTTTCAATGCAACGATGCAAGACTTGATTAAAAAAATCAAACTTAAACCAGGCGTTTAGAAAAGCAATAAAAAAGGATTGGTCTCCTTGTAATAAATAAGAAGCCTCATGACAGATCGTTGTGAGGCTTTATTTTTTTTAGAAAAGAAATAGAAGCTGTCTTACCCCTAAATCCCCTGAAGGGGACTTTACTTTTTACTAAACAAAGAAGCTCATTGCATACTATATACGATGAGCTTCTTTGTTTTATCACACGATCAAGTCCCCTTTAGGGGATTAGGGGCAAGACAGTTTGTTTAGAAGTAGTAAGAATAAACCGTCCGTCCACCGTTGCTGTTGTATCCTTCTATGATCACTCTGCCTTTGATCTGCGATAAGATGGCCTCGATTTCTTTTGGTGTTTGAATAGCCTGGTTGTTGATACCCGTGATGATAAATCCTTTTTGTAAACCTAATCGGCGAATTAAACCGTTGTGGATGTTGCCCAACACTACACCGCTTTTCAAATTCATTTTATCACGTTCTACTTTCGACAGGGGTTCCATGTCGGCCCCGAGTAATTCGGAAGTGTATACCGTATTTTTTAAAATAGAAGTTGTTCCTTCTTTATTGGTCAACTGCAAGGTGGTTTCGAGTACATGAGCATCTCTTTTATAGGTAATCTTTAGTTTGTCTCCCGGAGAGTAATAGCTTAGCGCTTCATCGTACATACTTTGAGAAGTGATGTCTATGTCGTTGATTTTTAAAATCACATCGTCTACTTTCAATCCTGCCGTAGCGGAAGAACCATCAGATTGAATAGAGGTGATCACAACGCCATTTAGTCCTTGCAATTGGTGTTTGTCAGCCAAGGTTGAATTGATTTCTGCTACATCGATGCCTGTAAACGCTTTTTGTACAATGCCGTATTGAATTAAATCAGTGACTACTTTTTTTACAATGTCTACCGGTACCGCAAAGCCGTATCCTGTATACGATCCGGTGCGGCTGTAGATGGCCGTATTCACACCGATCAGTTCTCCCTTAAGGTTGACCAACGCGCCTCCGCTGTTACCCGGATTGATGGCTGCATCTGTTTGTATAAAGGATTCGATAGGGAATTGGCTGCTGAGTAAATGAATGTTTCGGCCTTTGGCGCTTACGATACCGGCAGTTACGGTAGAGGTCAAGTTAAACGGATTACCGACAGCCAATACCCATTCACCCACTTTGACAGCGGTAGAGTTGCCTACTTTAATGGCCGGTAGATTGGAACCTTCTATTTTCAACACAGCCAAGTCTGTAGAAGGATCAAGTCCGACTAGTTTGGCGGCGTAACTTTTCCTATTGTGCATGACTTCGATCTTGTCCGCATTTTCAATGACGTGATTGTTGGTGACGATGTAACCGTCTTTGGAGAAGATAATACCTGATCCGGAGCCGGCTGTATTTTGATTTCCTCCGTTAAAAAACCAATCGGCCCAATTCCCATTATTACTGGCATTGGCCATTGTTGTAATGTAGACTACACAAGGTGTGCTGGCTGCTGATGCAGCTACAAAGTCTGTATTTAAAACACCCTCGGTAGCAGAATGGTAATTAGCAAATGTTGCATTTTGCTCTGTTGGTGTAGTGGTGTAATTGTAGGTTTGTTCTTGAGCCGGCAATAACTTATGAAACAGGTAAGCTCCTATACCTCCGGAGGTAATAGATAGGGCGATAATGACAAGGTACTTTTTCATATCAAAGATTATTTTTCGATGTCTTATACAGGATGGCAATATAATAAAGGATAACGAATGCTACAGCTCAGAATGATATGTCAGGTTAATGTTTTATGGACATCTTATTGGCGTCCCGCCAACAAGTGATGGTATAAAAACGTGTTAAACAGACCTTTGTTGGTGGTACGTTAACAACGAAAGGTATTGTGGTTGGTGAGACACCAACCATAGCGTAAATTTACAAGATTCATTTTTTAATTCAGAAAGCTCTGCCTATTTTTAGTTAACTTTGTCTATAAAGCATAGTATGGGAATAAGGTCGTTTTTAAGCAAACCGGTAGCCAGTTGGATTGTTAAGCAACAAGCCCAATGGTCCTCTCGTCCGGGCGCTACACAACAGCAGGTTTTCCATCACCTGATTCAGCGTGCGGCGGCTACGCAATTTGGCAAAGACCATGATTTTGCCGGAATCAAAGACCATCAGACATTTAAAGAAAGAGTCCCTGTTCGTGATTACGAAGGCTTAAGTCCCTATATTCAACGAGTAGTGAAAGGTGAAGAGCATGTCTTATGGCCGGGCAAACCGGTTTATTTCGCCAAAACATCCGGTACTACATCCGGTATAAAATACATTCCAATAACCAAAGACTCGATCTCCTTTCACATTGCCGCAGCGCGTGATGCTTTATTGAATTATGTACACCGCACGGGCAAGTCTCAGTTTCTGGATAAAAAATTAATGTTCCTTTCCGGCAGTCCGGAGATCGATCAGAAAAACGGCATTTACATTGGTCGTCTTTCCGGTATCGTCAATCATCATGTACCAGGTTACCTGCGCACTAATCAAATGCCGAGTTATGCGACCAACTGCATCGACGATTGGGAAACGAAGCTGGATACGATTGTAGAAGAAACATTGTCGCAGGATATGTCGCTTATTTCCGGTATTCCGCCGTGGGTGCAAATGTATTTCGACCGCATCCAGGCGAAAACAGGAAAGACAATTTCGGAAGTGTTTCCAAATTTCAATTTGTTTGTATACGGTGGTGTAAATTTCGAACCCTATAAGGCGAGATTGTTTGACAGCATCGGAAAGAAAATAGACAGCATTGAAACTTATCCCGCATCGGAAGGATTCATTGCCTTTCAGGATGCCACAGCAGAAGAAGGATTACTCTTGTTATTGAACAGTGGAGTCTTTTACGAATTCATTCCGGTGGCCGAATACTTTGATGCTAATCCTTCGCGTTTGACGATTGAAGAAGTAGAACTCGGCCAAAACTATGCCGTCATCATGAGTACCAATGCAGGTTTGTGGGCTTACTCTATCGGTGATACCGTAAAGTTTGTCAGCACCAATCCTTACCGCATAGTGGTAACGGGACGCATCAAACATTTTATTTCTGCTTTCGGTGAACATGTTATCGGAGAAGAAGTGGAGAAAGCGATGAAAGAAGCATTGGTTTTAAATCCAGGTGTTGAAGTAACAGAGTTTACAGTGGCTCCTTATGTTTCCGGAGAGAAGGGGCAATCGTACCATGAATGGCTGGTCGAGTTTAGCAAGACTCCTGAAGATTTGACTAAATTCTCGAAAGACCTGGACGTGGCGATGACTCGTCTGAATATCTATTACGATGATTTGATTACCGGAAATATTTTAAAATCACTCGTGCTTACTCCTTTGCAACCTGGAGCATTTGTAGACTACATGAAAACATTGGGCAAGCTGGGTGGACAGAATAAAGTGCCTCGCTTATCCAACGACAGAATTTTTGCTGACGGACTTTCTGTTTTTAAGCGCGATAAACAACGCATGAATTAATACTACTTCATTGAGACAAGGACAACAGAGAAACATTGCCATATTGGGTTCTACCGGTTCCATCGGTACACAGGCGCTTGACGTAGTGCGAAAGAATCCGGAGTTGTTTGGCATTGAAATATTAACAGCGCAATACAACGATGAATTATTAGTTGCTCAAGCCATTGAGTTTAGACCCAATGCTGTGGTCATTGTGGATGAAAGCAAATACAAAAAAGTATTTGATGCGCTCAATCCTTTAGACATCAAAGTATATACCGGTGCATCGGCATTGAACTCTGTCGTGCAAATGGAAAGTATAGACATGGTGCTGACCGCATTGGTAGGCTATGCCGGATTGATCCCTACCATTAAAGCCATTGAAGCAGGCAAGCACATTGCACTCGCCAATAAAGAAACGTTAGTAGTGGCCGGACAGCTGATCACGGATTTGTGCAGGCAATACAAAGTAGATTTACTACCGGTTGATTCTGAACATTCTGCTATCTTTCAATGTTTAGCCGGAGAGTGGCACAATCCGATTGAAAAAATAATATTGACCGCTTCCGGTGGTCCTTTCAGAGGCAAATTGCGCAGTGATTTAATGCATGTAGGACCGAAGGAAGCATTGAAGCATCCGAACTGGTCCATGGGCTCTAAAATCACGATAGACTCCGCATCGCTGATGAATAAAGGCTTAGAAGTCATTGAAGCCAAATGGTTGTTTGACGTCAACATCGACCAGATTGAAGTGGTGGTACATCCTCAGTCGATCATACACTCCCTGGTACAATTCACAGATGGTTCCATCAAGGCACAGATGGGCTTGCCGGATATGAAGCTGCCTATTCAATATGCATTGGCTTATCCTAACCGCATTCCTTCTGATTTCCCTCGTTTTGATTTCAGTCAGTACGGAAGTTTGACCTTTGAAAAACCTGATTTAGAAACGTTCAGAAATCTTGGACTGGCGTTTGAAGCCATGCAAAAAGGAGGCAATACACCATGTGTATTGAATTCTGCTAACGAAGTTGCTGTGGAACAGTTCTTAAAGGAAAAAATTGGATTTATGGAGATGTCCGAAATTATTGAAGCATGTATGGCTAAAGTACCTTATATTGCAAAACCGGTCTTAGACGACTATATTTCATCAGACGAAGAAGCGAGAAGAATAGCAAAAGAATTAGTAGGCATTAGTTAAGTTAATAATCATCAATGGATATTGTAGGAATTTTAGTGATGACTGCTCAGGTGATTCTGGGTTTGTCGATTTTGGTTGGAGTGCACGAGTTGGGACATATGGTGGCAGCCAAATATTTTGGAATGCGTGTCGAGAAATTCTCGATCGGTTTCCCTCCCAAAATTTTCGGAAAGCAAATAGGTGAAACAGAATATTCAGTAGGTATGATTCCCTTGGGAGGTTTTGTGAAAATCTCCGGCATGGTAGATGAATCCATGGATACCGAACAGATGGCACAGGCCCCGCAACCCTGGGAATTCAGATCCAAGCCGGCCTGGCAACGTCTGATTGTGATGTTGGGCGGTATCATTGTCAATGTAGTAACCGGTATTGCGCTTTTTGTTTTTCTAACCTATGTGTACGGTGAAGCCTACCTTCCTGTATCAGAAGTAAACAAAGCCGGAATTTATGCCCGTGAATCAGCTAAAAAAATAGGCATTGAAAACGGAGATAAAATTCTTAAAGTGAATGGTGTTGCAATCAAGGACTATGCGGATACACGTGAAGTATACTTGGGAAGTAACGGCACTTACACGTTGCTTCGCGGCAATAAAGAAATAGAAGTTAAAATTCCTCCCACTCTTTTGAATGAGATATCAGATAAAGACAAAGGATTTATCGATCCTCTTTTTACGTTTAAAGTGGATGAGTTAATTGAGGATAGAGCGGCCATCAAGGCTGGTTTAAAAAGCAACGATAGTATTGTGGCTATCAATGGAGCGAAAGTAGTGTACTTCCAATACTTCGGTGAGGTATTGAAAGAAAATAAAAACAAAGTAGTCGTACTCCAAGTAAAAAGAGGAGATTCCTTACTTACTATTCCCGTAAAAGTAGATACTGCTGGAATTATAGGATTTATACCTGCTCTTGGCGGAGATTTAAAAACAAATACAAGAACGTATTCTTTCGCGGAATCTATTCCAAGAGGAACGTATAAATCCTTCAAGGTTATTTTTGATCAACTGCGTGCTTTTACTAAAATATTTAAACGCGAACTGGATGCCTCTAATTCATTAGGCAGCTTCCTGACGATCGGTAAAGCTTATGGACCGGTGTGGGAATGGTTTCGTTTCTTGAGTTTGACGGCTATGTTATCCATGGTATTGGCCTTTATGAATCTATTACCTATACCGGCATTGGACGGTGGTCATGTGGTGTTTCTATTGTATGAAATGGTGAGCGGTAAAAAACCATCGGATAAGTTTTTAGAAAATGCTCAAAAAGTAGGGATGGTCATTCTATTGGCCTTGATGGTATTCGCAATTGGGAATGATATTTTCAGGGTCTTCAAATAAAAAAATGAATGTTATGAAAGTGTTGGGATTGTCTTTGTTTACGTTGTGGTTGGGTACTGTATCTGGAGTAAATGTTCATGCATCGGCTCCATTGGATTCCATTGGTGTCACTAAAATAAACAACAAGCTGCATGTGCGTTACCTGGTAGAACCGGGTGAAACCGTTTACGGTATCAGTACAAAATATAAAGTACCCGTATCTGAATTGCTGGAGATCAATGAGGAGTTGGAGAAAGGATTGAAAGTAGGTCAGGTGATCAACATTCCTTATAGCGAATCTATGGTACAGTCTGCTAAGAAAGAAGCTGCCAAAGAAAAAGGGGACGACGATGCCGTGATTTATAAAGTACAACCGGGAGATACGTACTATGGTATTTCCAAACGATTTGGAGTAACAGTTGAAGACTTGATGAAGCTCAACAACATGGACCTGAAAGCAGGTCAGGAATTGGTTGTAGGGCGTAAGTCTCAGCAAGTCGCTTCGAATACTACTGTGGCTACTGAAGAAAAGAAAACACCGGCAGTAGTTGCTGAGCCAAAAGTAGAAGAGAAAAAGGAAGAGCCTAAGGTTGAAGAACCAAAGAAGGAAGAGCCTAAGAAAGAAGAAGTAAAAAAAGAAGAGCCTGTTAAAGCAGTTGTACAACCCGAAAAGAAAACGGAAGCTTCTGTTAGCAATACAGCTCCTGTTAAGAAACCCTATGTTTCTGCTAAAGACAAACCCAATCCATTTATTGGAAATATAGAACCGTACGATTTCAATCCGGATAGAAAACAAGTGTTGGTCATTCCGTTTGATCCGTACCTATACTTTTCGGATGCTGACGATGAAATTGCTGCCCGCTCTAATTTGCCGCGCAATAAAATTCGTGAAGTATTCCGCCGCAGAATGAATGCTTTGTTAAATGCAGATGGTTATGAAACGATACACCTGGTGGGAGGAAGATCAAAAGATTCTATCAGTGATTTGAATAAGATATATGGTTCTGTGACCTATAACTACCAACAGGCGATCTCCAATCCTTCTTCCCGTTATGCGCCGCAAAAGGAGGTTTCTGTAAGCAAAAACAAATCCTGGATCGCTAAGCAAAAGGATAAAGTGACCGGCAGCGAAGATGCGAAATATGAATTGCCTCAAGACAATGCCAGGTACTTTGGTGTGATCGTTAAAAACCCCGACTTCTATAATTACTTCAGTGCAAAGTACAGCATCGACTATTATATTTTCATCAATCAGTTTGAAGTAAAAACGAATTACGAAAACTGTTTGGATCGTGCGGCGCTAAATTATGAGCGTACGTTTACTACACACTTCTCCATCTTTGATGCCAACGGAAAACAAATTGCCGGTAATAGTTTCAAGACGCATTACAATTCCAACAGCAATTATGTGTACCAAATTGTAAGTGATAATATTCCTAAAATTACGGACAGGATCTTAAGTGAACTTCCTTTACCTAATGAATAAATAAAAGGCCCGAGAGGGCTTTTTTAATGCATCAACCGATCGGTTGAAATTGTTTATGCCGAAAACCATAGCGCTTCTTGTGAACACCTCCTGGAACATCTATAACTTCAGGATGAATATCGTCAAAGCCTTGACTGATCAGGGTTATGAAGTGCTGTGCATTGCTCCTTCGGATAATTATTCAGACAAACTCGTTTCCGGTCAGGTAAAGTACGTACCGGTTCAACTAGAAAACAGAGGAGTGAATCCCTGGAGAGATTTTTTATTGTTTCTTTCGCTTTGGAAATTATTCAGACAGTATAAACCGGATGTGATTTTGCAATTCACGATTAAGCCCAATATCTATGGTAGTCTGGCGGCCAGGTTAGCGGGTATTCCAGTCATTAATAATGTATCAGGACTGGGAACTGTTTTCCTGAACCATGATTTATCGAGCAAAATGGCGATGCTGTTGTATCGAATGGCTTTCCGATCACCCTTCAAAGTGTTTTTCCAAAATAGCGAAGACCGAATACTCTTTGTCGACAAGGGATTGGTAAAGGAGTCCATCACACAAGTCATTCCTGGTTCCGGAGTCAATCTCAATCGCTTTGCTTATCAGCCGTATCAAAGAAAAAATCCTTTTGTATTTCTAATGGCCTCGCGGTTGATTCATGACAAAGGAGTATTCGAATACTTAGAAGCTTGCAATCTAGTGAAAATAAAGTTCGGAGAACAAGTAGAATGCTGGCTGCAAGGCGCTCCGGCAGATACAGAGCAGGCAGGCATTACAAAAGAACAAGTTGAACGTGTTTTGGCTCGTTATTCCATAAAGTATTTCCCCTTTACAGACAGTATAGAAGAGTTTTTAAAACAAGCGGATGTCGTAGTGTTGCCATCTTACAGAGAAGGTGTGTCGCGTATGCTGCTGGAATCGGCTGCGATGGGTAAGCCGCTCATTGCTACGGATGTTCCCGGTTGCAGGGAAATCGTAAAGGATCAATTCAACGGACTGTTGTGTAAAGCGAAGGACGCAAAAGATCTGAGTCGTGCGATGATAGAGATGTTTGAAAAAAGTGAACAGGACTTGCAAACGATGGGAGAACATAGCAGGCAATTAGTGGAGCAAGAATTTTCAGATGAAGTAGTGACGACTGCTTATTTGAAAGCAATTGATGAAGCATTGAATAAAAGGATTAAGTGATAATCATAGTTTGTCCCAGAGGGACAAATCCCGGTAGTCTAATAAATCAATAAAATCAAGTCCCCTTTAGGGGATTTAGGGGCAAGACAGATTGGTTAACGCAAACAGTTTAGTATTGTCCAACCTAAAAGAAAGAGAAACAGAAAGAGAAAGAGTGATAAGATGGAAGTAGATATTTTTGGTTTGGCGATGCAAGACTACCTCAAAGGAGAACGAGGGAATGTGATTCGTGTGGACACCAACCTGACGGAAGGAGAAGAATTGTCCGTTGATTATTTATTCAGGAAAGAAATTGAATTGCCGGAGTGGGAGACTATTGCGCTGTCTTTATGCAAAGGAAAAATATTGGATGTAGGTGCAGGAGCCGGTTGCCACAGTTTGATTTTGCAACAGAAAGGATTCGACATCAAAGCCATTGATATTGCACCGGTAGCAGTGGAATGCATGAAAGAGCAGGGTATTCGTGCAGAACTTAAAGATTATTTTAAGGAAGAAGGCAAATACGATACGTTGTTGTTTTTAATGAATGGTATCGGCATGGCGTTAACCATTGAAGGCTTAGAGAATGTTTTTGCACAGGCAAAAAAGTTATTGAACCCGGGAGGCCAGATCATTCTCGAATCTTCCGATATCATATACATGTTTGAAGAAGAAGACGGGTCTTACCTCATAGACCTGAACGGAGATTACTACGGAGAGATGGAATACACTTTGACATATAAAGGAGTACAAGGAGAACCGTTCCCTTGGCTTTATGTCGGTTATGATTTGTTAAGTGATAAAGCGGAAGAGGCTGGATTCAAACTGGAGTTTTTATACCAGGGGGAAGAAGGGAATTATTTGGCGAGGCTTTATTAAGTAGTCAGTTGTCAGTGATCAGTTTATAATGTTTTGACATCATTACACAACAATTTCCTAATCGTTGGTTTACGTTTGGTTAATGAGTCAATGGTATTTTTATGTCCCATTAAGATTAAACGAGATCCTTATGATGATCCTACGAGCGTTATCACTTCTATTTCTTGTTGCCGTTTTCTCTTTCGCACTTTCTAATCAGGAATTGCTTGTAAGGCATATTGAATCACTTCACATTTCTGCTGATGTATCCGAAGTTATTTTCAATACAGATGATTCAGTGATTCAGAGAAATAATGACAAACCTACTTTTATGCAGGTTGAAAAAATAAATCAACACGAGTTGCCGACGCAGGCGAGGATAGGGTATTTATTGTCGAGGGGATTTTAAAATAAATATTTTAAAACTAACAACTAACAACTAACAACTATTTCTTCTTCCTCTCCTTCCACTGTTCATTAAAACTCTTCGGAGCGAGCTCAGGCATCGTGCGGTGTTTGCCCCAACTGTTTTTGAACAGGAAAGACAGTGCGATATTTTTTAAAGAACTTCCTCCAAAATTCATCCAGGATCTGTTCTTCATGGCCATCGTGAACAATTTGAAACCTCTGACTTCCCATTTCGGTGATAAACCTTCTTTTACACTTTGTTTTCTGTTTAAGAGCAACAGGTTGTGCAAATCAATTTTAACGGGACATACACTGGTGCATGCACCACAAAGAGAACTGGCAAAACTTAAGTGTTTGAAGTCTTCCATGCCTCTGTAATGCGGCGTGATGACCGATCCGATAGGGCCGCTATAGGTCGTGTTGTAGGTGTGGCCGCCGATGTTTTTATAAACAGGACAAGCATTCAGACAGGCTCCGCAACGGATGCAATTAAGTGCCTGACGTTTTTCTACGTCTGCTAGTAATGTGGTGCGGCCGTTATCGATCAATACGACATACATTTCATCCGGACCGTCGGTCTCATCCGGTTTGCGTGGGCCGGAAAGGAGTGTATTGTAAACAGTGATCTGTTGTCCTGTGCCGCTATGCGCCAGCATGGGTAAGAACAACGCCAAGTCAATGATAGAGGGGATAACTTTCTCTATGCCGACAATGGTAATTTGTGTTTTCGGAAAGGTGGTGCTCATGCGGGCATTGCCTTCGTTTTCCGTTACAGAAATTCCTCCTACGTCTGCCACGATGAAGTTGGCTCCTGTAATGCCGATGTCGGCATTCAGGTATTTTTGACGCAGGATGTTGCGGGCGATTAAAGTTAATTCCTGCGGGTCTTCGATGTAGGGAACGCCTAATTTTCTTTCAAATAATTCAGACACATCCTGTCTGGACATGTGCATTGCCGGTGTTACGATGTGGTAAGGCTTTTGTCCGTTGAGTTGTACGATGTATTCTCCTAAATCTGTTTCTACTACTTCAACACCTCTCTTTTCCAGAAATTCGTTCAGGTGAATTTCTTCGGAAGTCATGGTCTTTGATTTGACCACGCTCTTGGCATTTTTGGCTTTGAATATTTTTTCTATTTCTGCTAAAGCTTCATTGGCATCTCTTGCCCAGATTACTTTTCCGCCTTGCTTGGTGAAGTTGTTTTCAAATTCCATCAAATACTTGTCAAGGTTTTCCATGACTTGTGTTTTGATGAACGACGTACGTTTCCTGCCCAACTCATGATCGGCAAATTGGTAGGTTCCGTTTTTCACAGAATTCTCATACTTGCCGATATTGAAATTGATTTTTCTTCGGTGTTCTTTATCGAAGACTTTTTTATCTGCGTCTTGTAGAAAATGTTCAGAAGCTTTGCTCATGTTTTATGATGGCGGTTTTACTGCTTAACGTCAACTTGTATGCGGTGATCCTGATTGGCCAATTGCCAAGCCGTTAGAAAGACAAGCTTGGTAATGGTGGCTGTTTTGGTATATAATAATTTGTCCGGTGTATCGGTGATCTTGTGATAGTCCTCATGCAAGCCGGTGAAATAGAAAATAACAGGGACACCTAACTTAGCAAAGTTGTAATGATCGGAGCGATAGTACAATTGATTCGGATCGGTCGGATCATTGTAGGTATAGTCCAGAGAAAGATGTGTGTGTGTGGTATTGACTTCTTCCGATAGTGTATGCAATTCTGTTGACAGTCGATTGCTCCCGATCAGGTACACATAATTAGAATCACCGGGATGTTGCTGATCGATGCGGCCGATCATGTCTATGTTTAAATCGGCGACGGATTGTTGGACTGGAAATACAGGATGAGCAGAATAATAACTGGAACCTAGCAATCCCATTTCTTCACCGGTGAAAGCCGTGAAGACGATCGACCGGCGAGGACCTTTGCCTTCGTTCTTTGCCAGCATAAATGTTTTCGCCATCGTTAGCAAAGCGGCTGTACCCGAACCGTCATCGTCTGCTCCGAAGTAAATGGTGCTGTCATTCTTTTTTCCCAAATGATCGTAATGTGCCGAAACAAAAATGTACTCGTTTTTTAAATCAGTTCCTTCTACTACACCTAAGACATTCTGAGTTCCCATTTTTTCTATGCGCCCTTGTATTTTTAAACTGATGGTTGGGGTATTAGCGCGCAGTTGCTTGGGTGCAAACCGGTCCGACTTCCATCGCACCAGTCTGGCGCTGTCTGCCTGCAAGATGCTGAGCATTTGGTTTTCGGAAATAAAGAACGCTTTTTCCATACTCAATTCGCTCTCTAATCCCAGGCTGAATCCATTGCGTGTTTCGCGCAAACGTTTGATGCCGTTTAAAAAAGATTCTTCTTTTAAGGGCGATACAATAAAGACAGCAGCAGCACCTTTCGCATAAGCGAGTATTGCTTTTTTCTGCCAGTTGGTATTCCAGTCGGAACGTGTACTCGTTCCTGTAATCAGTGAAATATTATCGACTACAGGTTCTCCTTGTAAAATGAAGACGGCCTTGCCGCTGACCTGCATGGCTTTGTAATCGTTGTAAGTTGTGGTGTCAATTCCATATCCTACAAACACCGCAGTCATAGCGGTCTCCTGAGGGATAAGGACTTCGCCTTTGGCATAAAAATGTTTGAAGAGTTGTAAGGTATCGTTACCGGCAATCAGGTAAGACGGAGTCCAACTGATTTTTTCAATGTTCAGGTTTTGAAAATAGCCATGACCAGGTATTGTTTTATTGATCGGTTTTAATCCGATTTCTTTGAATTGCTGAACCAAATAAGCGGCAGCTTTGTATTGTCCTTGCTTGCCTGTTTCTCTACCTTCCATACTATCAGAAGCGAGGATATAGACATGCTGTTTCAACTGAGCCGGCGTAATGTATTGCGCATAGTTGGACGCCTCATCCTTTAAAGGAATTTGGGCTTGTGTGCACAGTGATGCCTGTAAAATCAATAGAAAGAAGAGTGTAGCTGATCTCATTTAACCTCAAAATTACTAAAAAAGCCTAATACATAGCACTTTATTTATTTATCCACAGCATTGTGTATAAATGGTTTATGCTCTGCTTTTTACCTAAATTTGAAGTCCAAAATTACCACATAAAAAGCGACCACATCGCTTCATTTCACTAGTATCCTATGATAAAGTCCAATCCTGAATTCGAAGGGTTTCAATCACGCCACATCGGCCCATCCAAAGAAGAGCAAGAAGACATGTTAAACAGTTTGAGTTTGACCTCTCTTGATCAACTCATTGAACAAACTGTTCCCAACGGTATACGCATCGGTGCCATGCAAGGGCTTCCAGCTGCTTTGACAGAGCAGGATTTTATCACACACTTTAAAGAAGTAGCAAGTTGGAACAGAGTAACCAAGAGTTATATCGGTTTGGGTTACTATGCTACGATTACACCTCCGGTTATTCTTCGAAACATATTAGAGAATCCAGGATGGTACACCGCTTATACTCCGTACCAGGCAGAAATTGCGCAAGGCAGATTGGAAGCGTTGATCAATTACCAGACTACGGTTTCCGATTTGACCGGTATGCAAATCACCAACGCTTCTTTGTTGGACGAAGCGACGGCGGCAGCAGAAGCGATGACTTTTTTGCATGCGTTGAGAAAAGCAGATAAAAAGAATGCAGAAGTTTTCTTAGTGAGTGAAACCTGTTTTCCTCAAACAATAGATGTGTTGAAAAGCAGAGCGGTGCCATTGGGTATCGAACTGCGCATCAAAAAAATTGTGCCGTCTGATTTGGACAGTGCCGATGTGTTTGGATTGTTGGTACAAACACCGGACACAGACGGTCTATATTCTGATTATTCAGAATTGTTTCAACTGGCCGATGCGAAAGGGATATACAAAGCCGTAGCCACGGATTTGATGGCTTGCGTGTTGTTCAAACCTGCCGGAGAAATGGGTGCAGATGTTGTTGTCGGTACCAGCCAGCGCTTTGGCGTTCCGATGGGATTCGGAGGTCCGCATGCTGCCTTCTTTGCTACGAAGGATGAATACAAGCGTTCTATGCCGGGTCGTATCATTGGTGTATCGGTAGATGCATCAGGAAAGAAAGCCTACCGCATGGCTTTGCAAACACGCGAGCAACACATTCGCCGTGAAAAGGCAACCTCTAATATTTGTACCTCACAAGTATTGCTGGCGGTGATGGCCGGATCATATGCGGTATACCATGGCCCTCAGGGCTTGAAGCGCATTGCAACACGCATTAAAAAATACACAGACTTGTTGTCTAGTGCCTTGTCTGATGCAGGTTATTTAGTCAATAAAGGTGTGGTGTTTGATACTGTAGTTGTTTCTATTGGAAATAAAACAACCGCACTAAGAGAGAAAGCAGAACAAGTCGGAATTAATTTTCGCTATTATGCGGATAAAGTATTCATCTCGTTGGATGAAACGACTACACGTACGGATTTAGATGCCATTACCGAATTGTTTTCACAAGCGTGTGGCAAAGGCATTTCTATTCAATGGGTAGAAAAAATCAACGGCGACTTAGATATTCCTGCCGGCTTGCAACGTGAGTCGAAGTACTTGCAGCATCCTGTATTTAATTCGTACCATTCTGAACACAACATGCTTCGTTACCTGAAGCATTTGGAAAATAAAGATTTGTCCCTGACGCACTCCATGATTTCATTGGGTTCTTGCACCATGAAATTGAATGCGACCACAGAAATGATTCCAGTCACCTGGCCGGAGTTTGCTTCTATCCATCCTTTCGTTCCTTCCAATCAGGTTGGTGGTTATATTCATATGACCAACGAATTGTCGAAATGGTTGTGTGGTGTTACCGGCTTTGCAGGCGTATCGTTGCAACCCAATTCTGGCGCGCAAGGAGAATATGCCGGTTTGTTAGTGATTCGTGCCTACCATGAAGACAGAGGAGAGGCACACAGAAATGTCGCCTTGATTCCTACTTCTGCACACGGCACCAACCCGGCGAGTGCGGTCATGGCTGGATTCAAAGTAGTCCTGGTGGCTTGTGACGACATGGGTAACATTGATGTCGCTGATTTGAAAAAGAAAGCGGAAGAACATGCGGCGGATCTATCTTGTTTGATGGTGACGTATCCATCCACACATGGTGTATTCGAAGAATCGATCAAAGATATTTGTAATGCCATTCACCAATACGGTGGACAGGTTTATATGGACGGTGCCAACATGAATGCACAAGTCGGATTGACTTCTCCTGCTGCTATCGGTGCGGATGTTTGCCATTTGAATTTACATAAGACCTTCTGTATCCCTCACGGTGGTGGTGGACCTGGCGTAGGACCGATCGGCGTGGGACAACATTTAGTTCAATACTTACCTTCACACGTATTGGCAGAAAACAAATCGCCGAAAGCAATCTCTGCGGTGTCTGCCGCATTGTTCGGTAGTGCGGCGATTCTTCCGATTCCTTACGCTTACATCGCGATGATGGGAGCGAGCGGATTGAAGAAAGCGACAGAAACAGCGATTCTGAATGCGAACTATTTGAAATCGAAATTAGAAAAAGAATATAAAGTATTGTACTCCGGTACACACGGACGTTGCGCGCACGAATTCATTTTGGATTGCCGTTCGTTCAAATTATCAGCCGGTATAGAAGTGGAAGACATCGCCAAACGTTTGATGGATTATGGTTTCCATGCACCGACGGTTTCTTTTCCGGTAGCAGGCACGTTGATGATCGAGCCTACGGAAAGTGAATCGAAAGCAGAACTGGATCGTTTTGCGGAAGCGATGATTTCAATCCGTCAGGAGATCAGAGAAGTGGAAGAAGGCAGAGCAGATAAGAATATCAACGTATTGAAAATGGCTCCTCATACGTCTGAAATATTATTATCAGACAAGTGGGACAGACCCTATGGTCGTGAAAAAGCAGCCTTCCCGTTAGAGTGGGTAAGACAAGCGAAGTTCTGGCCTTCTGTGAGTCGTATCGACAGTGCTTATGGTGACCGCAACTTATTCTGTTCTTGCATTCCTGTGGAAGAATACAACGAACCGGTAAATGCTTAAGTAGTTGTAAGTGGTAAGTTATAAGTTGTATTAAGTGAAAACCGTATATTCTTTGTTGGCTTGTTACTTCTTGTTGACTTCTAACCAACAAGAAGGCCTACGACTTACCACTTATAACTTACCACTTACCACTCATTCAACAGCCATGAGCCAAACCAAAGAGATACATTATTTAGCCCTTGGTGATTCGTATACCATTGGAGAGTCTGTTGCCCGGCAGCAGACTTTTCCTTTTTTATTGGCAGCAGAACTGAACGCTAAAAATAAGCTGGAAGTAAAACCCACCGTCATTGCACGTACCGGATGGACAACCGGTGAATTGCAATCGGCTGTTGACGAAGCCCAACCCTCTGCCGCTTATGATTTGGTGACACTTTTAATTGGCGTCAATAACCAGTACAGAGGGATGTCTTTGAAACAATATGAACGTGAATTTACGGTACTATTGGAGCAAGCCATCGTGTTTGCTAAGAGCAAAAAGGAAAATGTGATCGTCATCTCTATTCCTGATTATGGATGCACACCTTATGGAGCAGGCAGCAAGGAAAGAATTGGAAGAGAGATTGATGATTTTAATAGAGTAAACAAACGCGTGGCCTCAAAAAAAGGTATTCATTATGTGGATATTACCCCCATAAGCCGACAAGCTTCACAAAAATCAGGGCTAGTGGCAGAGGATGGATTACATCCTTCCGCAGAGATGTACCGCTTGTGGGTTGAACTCCTGTTGCCTGAGGTCCAACACATTTTAGTAAAGTAATAAAGTTAAGACATCTATCTGTTATTAGTTTACAAGCATAAGTTGTCAGAGGAGTATGCCGCGTTAGGGATTGAGCCATTGTTTGAGCTCTCCCGACATGAAAGTCCTATTTTAACGTACCGTTATAGGTCGGGAAGCGAGTGGCGAAAGCCCGGCCCGAAGGGAACGCCCTTATTATTAATGACTATTCACAATCAAATCTTTCAACCATTAAAGATCTCATTCTAAATAGTATGCTTTGTCTAATAATCATTTTTGAAAATTAAGTTAAAATACATAGCTTGCACCCCTCTTATAACAAACTAAACTTTTCATTATAACTTAATTGTAAACTTCTTTTTATGAAGGAATTAGCTCTTTATTTAGTGCCAGCGCTCGGACTCCTCGGTTTGCTGGTCATGTTTATTAAATCGGCTTGGGTTTCCAAGCAGGATGCAGGTGATGCAAAAATGCAAGAATTAGCCGGCTACATCGCTGACGGTGCTATGGCATTCTTGAAAGCAGAATGGAAAGTATTGAGCGTATTCGTTCTTTTCGCTGCTGTATTATTGGCTTACTCAGGTACCATTCATGAAATAAACGGTAAAGAAATCCACTCTAGCTGGATCATCTCTATCGCTTTCGTCATTGGTGCGGTATTCTCTGCAACTGCAGGTTATATCGGTATGAAAGTCGCTACTAAAGCGAACGTTCGTACCACTCAGGCGGCTCGTACAAGCTTGAAGCAAGCCTTGAAAGTATCTTTCACAGGTGGTACGGTCATGGGTCTTGGTGTTGCCGGTTTGGCAGTACTTGGTCTTGGTGGTTTGTTCATCGTGTTCCTTTGCATCTTCGCTGACTTAGGTCCTAACACCGTAAAAACGGCTATCGAAGTATTGACCGGTTTCTCTTTGGGAGCGGAGTCGATCGCTTTGTTTGCTCGTGTAGGTGGTGGTATTTACACCAAAGCGGCTGACGTTGGAGCGGACTTAGTAGGTAAAGTAGAAGCAGGTATTCCTGAAGATGATGTTCGTAACCCTGCCACCATCGCTGATAACGTAGGCGATAACGTAGGTGACGTAGCAGGTATGGGTGCCGATTTGTTCGGTTCTTATGTAGCAACCATTTTGGCTACCATGGTATTGGGTCAGGAAATTACGGTAGAAGATAACTTCGGTGGTCTTTCTCCGATCTTGTTGCCTATGGTGATTTGCGGATTGGGAATTGTATTCTCCATCATCGGTA
>JAQBNS010000076.1 GCA_028288405.1 Chitinophagaceae bacterium | reverse complement strand
AGGATAAATGGCAATGGAATCTCCTCCTAGTTTTTTTAAGGCCCTTGAAATATTAATGCCTCCTCCTCCCGGTTCAAATTTGGGATTGTCGCAGCGCAATTTATGTTCGGCTTCTACTCTGTCAACCGTAGTGCTTTTGTCCAGCGCCGGATTGAGCGTTAGTGTATAAATGTGTTTCATTGAATTCAAATAGTTTCTAAAGATTCAAGTAAATCGGCCAATTGGTCAAAATCATTCCAACCGGGCCTGCTTTCGGGTATGCCTTTCAGACTAATTCCTTGATGCTGATTCAATAGGGAATCTAATTGATCAAAAGGTGGTTGTGTCTGTATAAATTGTAGCAAATCACTTGATAGAGGAGTTAAAAGGGATGATTCACCTTCCCAAACAATTCCACTAACGGTGTTTGGAGGTAAACTGGCAATAGTTTGTAGCTCTTCAACCGATGATGTTCTAATCAATACCGGTTTTGTCAGGAACTGCCATTGATGAGGTAAAGGAACGTTACAAATCTCTATGAAATCTGAAGAAGAAGAAGAAATGAGCGCTGCGAGTTCTTCTGAAGGAGCAGAATGCCATTGCCAAGCCGTTTGAATGCCCGATAACCAAGAGGTAATGGCATCAAATTGTTGAGGGTTAGCAAAAGAAGCAGCTCCAGGAGTTGCGTTAAAGCCAATAATGGAAACCCCCATTCCTGCATAATAACGTGCTTCTGTCAGGTTAGTGACGTCACTGATGTATACGTTTGTCTTTAAGGCCATAAACTAGGAACTCCAAATAAACAAAAAAAACACTAAAGATGTTATAGATTTCCATTTAAGGGGGTATTTATTTGTAATTTTGTGATTGGTTTACCTAAAGTCCCTTTAAGGGATTAACGAGAAGTAATATGAGTAAGAAAGGAAGAGTATTAATGGCCATGAGCGGAGGAATTGACAGTTCTCTTGCTGCTGTTATGCTACATGAGCAAGGGTATGAAGTCATTGGAATGACCATGAAAACATGGGACTATGCTTCATCGGGTGGTACCAAAAAGGAGACGGGATGTTGCAGTTTGGATTCTATCAATGATGCCCGCAGCATTGCCGTGAGTCTTGGCTTCCCCCATTACATACTGGATATCAGAGAAGAATTTGGTGATTATGTCATCAATCACTTTACCAATGAATACCTCGATGGCAGAACACCGAATCCTTGTGTGCTATGCAACACGCACATCAAATGGGACGCGCTGTTGAGAAGAGCCGATAAGTTAGGTTGTGATTGGATCGCTACAGGCCATTACGCGAAAGTAAAACAAGAAAATGATCGTTATTTTATATCTAAAGGTATCGATGAAAATAAAGATCAGTCCTATGCGTTATGGGGAGTGTCTCAACAAAGTTTGAGTCGCACCATTCTTCCTTTAGGAGACCTTAAGAAATCTGAAATCAGAGACATGGCTACTGAAAAAGGTTTTATTGATTTGGTGAATAAATCCGAGTCTTATGAAATCTGTTTTGTTCCGGACAATGACTACAGGGGATTTTTGAAAAGACGGGTAGAAGGGTTGGAAGAAAAAGTGAGGGGTGGAGAATTTGTGTTAGAAGATGGAACAGTAGTCGGTCACCATGAAGGTTATCCTTTTTATACCATCGGTCAACGCAAAGGCTTGGGTATTACGTTAGGATATCCTGTGTTCGTAACGGAAATTCAAAAAGAAACAAATAGAGTAATCCTGGGTGAAATAGAAGGTTTATCAAGAGATGCCATGTGGGTCGATCAATTGCACATGCAAAAATACGATAACCTGAACGCGATTAAAAAAGATACGGTAACCAAAGTACGCTATAACGACGATGGATCGCCGGCGCTGATCGAACAGATCGGTGATGAAATGAGGGTATTGTTTAAGGAAAAAGTAAAAGCCATCGCCCCGGGACAAGCCGCAGTATTTTACGAAGGCAACGATGTCATTGGCGGGGGATGGATAAAATCCAGTTTTAATCAATCAAACGATGAAAAGGTCTATTAATTTTTTTCTCCTTACCATGTGCTGCTTAACGCTTGTATTCCTCCATGCATGCAAGCTGCAGACCATTGATCCGGAGACAGTGGATTTGGGATATGATTATTATCCTTTGGAAGTGGGACGATATATTATTTATGATGAACACGATATCGTCTATAATTCTGTAACGACTGTAGACACAATTTATAATGTAAAAGAGTTGATTCACGAATCATACCTGGAAGGCACAGAAAATAAATTTGTCATTTATCATTATGCTAAAAAAACGACAGATGCTGATTGGCCGATACAACCGGATTCTGTATGGACAGTAGTGAATACTACCAATCAGTTGATCAGAACAGAGAGTAATGTCGATTATATCAAATTAGTTTTCCCGGTTAAAGAAGGAAAAACCTGGAATGGAAATGCAAAAAACACAATGGGTGAAATTACTTCTTCCGATAAGTTTTATAAAATGACCAATCTGAACCAGCCCTATACGGCTCCGAATGGAATGGTATATGATAAAACCTTGAAAATGACAATTGCTAATCAGTCTGATCCAATCGTGAGCATGGATATTCGTTATGATCTATACGCAAGAGGGATTGGGTTTATTAAAAAGGATCATACGACATATTACTACAAACAAGATTCTTCTTATCCTCCGCAAACTATTGATTTTGGTTCACACAAAGTGATGGAGATTACAAGCTATGGCAAGGAGTAGTTGCATTTTTTCTTTTCTTTTTTTTGCCTGCTGCAGTTTGGCTTTCGCTCAGCAACAGACGTATTTCGTTGCGTTTAAGGATAAAGCATCCAATTCTTTTTCAATCACTCAACCTGAACAATTTTTAACAACCAAGGCACTACAGCGTAGACAGAAATGCAAAGTTGTCGTGGATGAAAAAGACTTACCTGTTTCTCAAACATACATTGATCAGATTCAGTCAGCCGGCGCTCAATTGCTCTATCCTGTCAAGTGGCTCAACGGAGCGGTGGTCAGATCTGACGCTGCTGTTAAAAGTCAAATCGCTTTATTGTCTTTTGTGCAATCTACTGATCAAAGTGTAAAATTCAGAACAACATCCTCTTCGGCAACACAACAAAGTTTATTCACGCAAACTTCCTTGCAAAGCACGAGTGATTATTCTTTTCATCAAAAGGATATGCTTGGAATGATCAGGATGAAGAGCGATGGATACGATGGAGCCGGTGTTTTGATTGCTATTACAGACGATGGCTTTTTACACGCAGATACGATGAAGGTATTTGAAAGTTTGTACAACAATAATCAAATCATTGACACCTGGGACATTGTTGATTTAGACAAAAATGCTTACGCACAAGGTGGTGGTCACGGTACTGCTGTTTTTTCGATTTTAGCAGGTGACTTACCGGGACAATTCTCAGGGCCTGGTCAGGGTGCTGATTTTATTTTATTCCGAACGGAAGATACAGGTTCAGAATCTCCATTGGAAGAATTGAATTGGATCAGGGCTGCTGAGATGGCGGATAGCCTGGGTGCAGACATTATTCAGGTATCTCTGGGGTACAATACTTTTGACGATAGCTCATTGGACTATACACAAAGTGATTTGAACGGAGAAACAAGCTATGTTTCCAGAGGAGCAGATGTAGCGGCTACCAGAGGAATAGTGGTAGTAGTAAGTGCCGGTAATTATGGAAATAATCCCTGGGGTAAAATACTTTGTCCTGCCGATGCGAAAGGTATACTTTCTGTAGGTGCGGTAGATGCAAACGAGGAAAGAGCGGCATTCTCGTCTATTGGTTATTCGGCAGATGGGAGAGTAAAACCCGATGTGATGGCCATGGGGGTTAGTGTATCCTATGTCAACAATGCGAATGGTCAGGTTGCACAAGGATCGGGAACTTCCTTTGCATCTCCTTTAATCAGCGGTCTCTGCTCAGGCTTGATGCAAGCGTATCCTCAGTTGACTCATGAGGAATTAATTCGCGCGGTAAAGTATTCAGCAGATCGTTTCGAAGAGCCTAATGCTTATTATGGCTATGGTATTCCTAATTATGAAAAGGCATTTGCTTTCGCACGTTTGTTGTTGGATAAAGAAAGTGAACTGGTGTTTCCCAATCCATTTGGTTCGCATGT
>JAQBNS010000058.1 GCA_028288405.1 Chitinophagaceae bacterium | reverse complement strand
GATTTTATTCTCACAATTGTTGACTTGGGTTTGTGTAGGCGAGGAGAGTATTGATATTATTCAAGGACGTTATTTGATCCCTATATTTCCTTTGCTGTTTATGCTACTGCATAATACTAAATGGACAAAACCTAAAGGGGCTACTCTTATAGTAGTAGTTTTTTCGTTGCTTTCTTTGTCTTATTCCAGCTATGTGATTTTTGAACGTTATTTTGTAAAAGATGAAGTGGAAAAAATCATGACGTTGAATTGCAATGCAGAAGAAGTCATTGACATAAATTTCTTAACGGATACCTCATCGGTTTTACTGGACAATGCAAATACAAGGAGTGCTGAAAAATCCCGGTCAGGAAAATATTCTGCAAAAATCAGTTTAAAAAATCCTTACACTTTTACATATCATCTTTTCAATTGCAGACAGGGCGACAGCATTACCATTGATGTATACCGATGGGGCAAAGAAGGAGGTATTATTATATCCGATACGGAAAATAAATTTTACACCTTCGTCAAAGATCCGGTAGAAAAGGATAGTTCAGGATGGGAACATTTACAATCGAAATTCATGGTTCCACAACACATGCAGGAAAAAGAGATCAGGATGTTTGCCTTTTATCCGGAAGGAAGCGATTCTTCTTATTTCGATGACATCAAAATAGTTTATCGAAAGTTGAAGTAAAAATTATCTCTTCTTCTTTTTCTTCTTTGGATCTTCGTCGTGCTTTTGTATTTCTTTCATTAAGGTCTTCCAATCGGTATGCTTTTCATTGGTCAGATCAATGGTTTGAGAATAATCACCTTTGTGGATTTCCAATACCTTGATGGTCTGGTCAAGGAAGCTTTCTATTTCATGCAGCATGTCTTTTTCTTCTTCGCTGCAAAAGGAAATGGCTTGTCCTTTTTGTACACCTCTTCCGGTGCGGCCGACACGGTGCACGTAGTTTTCTGATACATCAGGCAAGTCATAGTTGACAACATAGTCTACATTGGCAATATCAATCCCTCGTGCACTAATATCGGTAGCAATTAATATTTTCACCTCTCCGCTTCTAAATCGTCTCATGACGTCCAGGCGGTCTTGTTGTTCTTTGTCGCTGTGAATGGTCATGCTATGGATTCCCATTCTTTCCAAAGCCTGCATCACTCGTTCAGCACGTACTTTCGTGCGTACAAAAACCAAAATTTTCTTATCCGCATTTTCATTGATGACACGTTCCAGAAAGAAACGTTTGTCGTCCATTTCAACAAAAGCTACCGAGTGGTGAATGTTTTTAGATACCGGATCTTTGGGTGAAATCTGTATGCGAATGGCATTGCGTACTAAGGAGTAAGCGATCTTTTTAATTTTGTCGTTAATCGTAGCAGAGAAGAACAAGGTTTGTCTGTTTTTAGGCAAACGCTTGATGACATCTTGTATGTCTTTGATGAATCCCAGGTCCATCATGTGATCGGCTTCATCCAGCACCAATACTTCTACACGGTCGAGTTTGATATGTCCCTGACTCATCAAATCGAACATACGGCCCGGTGTGGTAACGAGGATGTCAACCCCTTCTTCAAACTGTTTGATCTGCGGTGCCTGATCCACACCTCCAAATAAAGAGAATGTTTTTACACCTGTATATTGCGCAATGCTATTGAAGACCTCTGTAATTTGTATGGCCAGTTCATGGGTAGGTACCATGACTACTGCTTTTATGCCATCGGGGGTGCGTCCTTTTTGTTCATGAACGATGTGAATAATAGGAATGGCGAAGGCTGCGGTTTTTCCTGTACCTGTTTGCGCGATGGCCAATACATCTTCACCCTTAAGGATAGCAGGAATAGATTTGAATTGAATGTCTGTTGGTTTCTTGAACCCTAGTTCTTCTAAACTTTTTTTGATTTCTGGGGTAATGTCAAACTCTTCAAACTTCATAATAATGCGTTATGCTTTCCTGCAAAGATACACAAGCCTGGGCTTATTATTGGCGTTTCTTTTCAATACTTGGTAAAAATACGGTCAGGATACCGATCAAAGGAAGAAAAGAGCAAATTTGATAGACATAGGAAATGCTGTGTTCATCCGCTACTTTGCCCAAAACGGCAGAACCCATGCCGGCCACGCCAAAGGCAAAGCCGAAGAATAATCCGGCGATGGTTCCGACTTTTCCGGGAATTAATTCCTGTGCATAAACTAAGATCGCAGAGAAGGCTGAAGCAAGGATGACACCGATTGGAACAATCAATATGCCTGTCCAGAATAAATTGGCATAAGGCAGCATAATAGTAAATGGCGCCGCACCAAGGATAGAAATCCAAATGACATACTTACGTCCGAAACGGTCTCCAATAGGGCCACCCAGGAAAGTCCCCGCAGCTATGGAAAAGAGAAAGGCAAACAAATAATATTGTGAGGTTTGTACGGACAGGTCAAACTTGTCCATCAGGTAAAATGTAAAATAGCTCGTCATACTGGCGATGTAGACATTTTTGGAGAAAATAAGCACCAGGAGTATACCGATAGAAAAGATGATTTTTTTGCGTGAATAAGTAGGTCTTGTTTCTTGAGACGTCTTTTTTTTCTCTATGGAACGCAGCATTTGTTGTGCATACCAGGAACCTACCCATCGGAGGATGATGATGGCCAGTAGAGCGACTAATGTAAACCATAGAATACTGGTTTTACCGAAAGGAACAATAATAAGTGCGGCCAACAAAGGCCCAAGAGAACTGCCGGTATTGCCACCGAGTTGGAAGATAGATTGTGCCAATCCTCTTTTTCCTCCTGATGCCAGGTGTGCGATACGTGAAGCTTCCGGATGGAAAATAGAAGATCCTATTCCAATCAGTGCTACTGAAAGCAGCAACATCGGAAAGGTTTCTGTTTGAGAAATAATGACCAGGCCCAGTAAAGAAAATCCCATACCAATAGCCAGAGAATAGGGTTGTGGCTTTCTATCGGTATACAGTCCTACAACAGGTTGTAAAATAGAAGCAGAGAGTTGAAACGTGAGGGTAATTAAACCCACTTGAGTAAAATTTAATTGCAGCGATTCTTTAACGATCGGATAAATAGCCGGAATGATGGATTGAATGGTATCATTGAGCAAATGCGAAAAGCTGATGGCAAACAGTATGGAAAAGATGGTCTTTTCAGCTCCCGAAGTAATGGTTGTTTCCGAAGTATTCATTATCGTTTCTCTATAGAAAACAAATATACTTCGAATAGTTGAGAGGATGGAGAAAATGGAATTGGAAATCGGTGAAATAAAAGGTGAAAACTTACAGCCTTATGTCGGCCAAGTGACAGTAAAGTATTAGATTTAATGGCTACTTGTTCTCATAAACCCAACAGTCATGAAAACATTATTTATTGGTATGATCAGCTTGTTCCTTTCTACTTCTCTGGTGGCACAATCAACTGAAGTGCGAGTGAAACAATTCAATCTTGAAAATGGAGTAGCGTTACAAGAGTATGATCCTGTTGCCTATTTCACGGTAAAAAAAGCATTGAAAGGCCGCAAAGAATTTGCTTATGCGCATCAGGGTGTTACCTATTATTTCTTTTCTCAGGATAATAAATACCTATTCATGAAGAACCCTGCTTACTATGAACCTCAATACGGCGGTTGGTGCGCTTATGCGATGGGCAATGCTGGTGAAAAAGTAGAAATAGATCCCAAAACATTTAAAATTACGGAGGGTAAATTGTACCTGTTTTATAATTTTTACTTTAATAATACGCTGACCGATTGGAATAAAAACGAGCAAGTTTTAAAGGGAAAAGCGGATAAGAGTTGGGCCAAAATTATCACCGCTAATAAATAGATTGTAGTTGAAACGGTATAAAAACAGAAAAGGATCTTCCTCTCAGAAGATCCTTTTTCATGCTCGCATTTTATCATTGTATTATCTGTAAGTGGCATCGATCATGCCGTGTGGCTTATGCATTTTGTGCATTTTATGATGCTTTTGGTGTTTAGAATAAGATCTGTGACCATGAGGACCCGGAGTCGCTGAAACGGACACAGTTTGGAACAATAAAATACCGGCTGCTAATACTGAAAATATGATTGACTTTTTCATAGTGGTACTGTTTAGGTGTCCGTGTTAAATTTCTAATACAAACATAACTTTTGATTCTGTAGCCATTTGGGAGGAAATCTGAGGAGATTCTGTAGACGGATATAAAGCAGAAAGCGGAGAAAGAGAGCGAATGGTATTAACGCTCTCTTTCTCCGCTTTCCGCTCTTTTTTATTATTACAGTTTGATAAATTTCTTGGTGATCACTTTTCCTCCCGCGGTAACTTCTGCTATATAGGTTCCAGCCGAGAGATCTTTAATGCTGATAGCCGTAAGGTGTTCTGTAAAGTTGGTTTTCAGCACTTCTTTCCCTGTCAGATCGCGAATGACTAAAGATTGGTCTCGATTGACCGAAAGGTCTACATTGATCATGACGTTCAATATATCCTGAGCAGGTATGGGCCATATATTGAATTCGTATTGCCCACTCAAATCTACTACAATGATTTTGGATTGAGACAAGGTTCCATCGTTATCGTAAGATCGAAGTCTATAGTAATTTATTCCTTCGAACGGATGAGCATCGTAGCAGAAATAGTTTGTGACATTTCCATCGGTTCCTTTGGCTTTGAGCTGATCTACTAAGGTCCAGTTAGCAGCTCCTGCAGTACTTTTTTCAACGACAAAATAATTCAAGTCTTTCTCATGTGCCGTAATCCATTGCAATTTTACTGCGGGACTTTCGAGTGTAGCATAGAAAGATAGAAGGTCTACAGGAGTTGTAACAAGCTGTTTGATCAGTATAGCGTAGTCTTCAATTTCGTTGTATACATTATCTATACACGTATTAGTCGTTTTGGCTTTCCAGTTGTCATATCCTGCAACGCGCATACGAATAGGGGTGTTGAGTACAGCTCCGGTTGGTATGGTTACGTTAGCATTGTGTACATAAGCTCCGACAGGTCCATTGTATACACGTTCGCCTGCATCATTAAAATCCCCGTCATTGTTATAGTCGATCCATACAATAACATTATCACCTCCGTTCAGACTACCCCCTTTGACTGTGAGCGGATAAGTGGATCCCTCGTATACGATGGCAGTTTTGGTACAGGTATAATCTATGTAAGAAGAGGTAAGTGCTGTATTATTATTAATGTCTGAAAATTGTACTCCGGAGATTCCTAAGCCGTATCCTCCGCCATAGGTATCTGTAACAATAGGTGTACAAACCGGTGCCGCATTGAGTTTGAAATAGCGAATGGTGTTGGTTGTTGTGCTGACTCCTTGTGCATTGGTTACCGTAAGAGAGACCGTATATTCTCCCGATGCGGTGACTTGGATCATCGGATTTTGAGAAGTCGAAGAGGTCTGATTGACATACGTGATGCCGGCGGCAGGTGTAATGCTCCAACTCCAGGAAGTAGGTTGTCCGGTGGAAAGGTCATGCAAGGCATAATAGGCATTGCATGGATCTTTGGGCGCTTGGTTTCCACCCACTGTTTGTTGCGTGCCGTAGATGACGAAATCAGCAATAGGAGGTTGAGGAGTGGCCTTGTACAATTCTGCCTGCCAAATACCACGCCCATAAGTGGCTACACGAATCACGCTATTTGCAGTACCATCGTTAAACATGTCCATGTCTGTAATGTCTGCAATAGTAGGCATACCTCTGGAAAAGAGTATCCAGTCTGCCATGCTATTGTCTCTGTAATACACGCCAGGAGCCATGGCGACATAGACGGCATCATTGGTACTGAAACGGTCGTGCATGATTTTTTTAATACCAACGTTAGGCAGTGTTCCTGTAATATTAATCCATGCCGCTCCTTGGTTGGTTGATTTGTATACCCGATTGCCTAACGTAACCCATACAATATTGGCGTTGGTGTTGTGGGCTTCCAGGCAAGCGTCATTGTTGGAAGAGGCCCCACCAGGGAAAGCCAGCGTAGTGAAGGTAGGGGTTGCCGCTGTAGCATTGTTACACCGGAAGATACTATTGTCACTTCTGACGGTGTAAAATAAGTTAGCGTCTGCTCTTGATGCGGCGCCATGTTTATAATCGGCATTGCCGGCATTTGTCAGGATCATTTCTTTCCAGACCGTTGTTCCTTTTAAACTTTGCGTATTCCATATTTTATTTTTATACGCGAAGGCTAGGTTCGTATTGGCCGGACTGATGATGTATTTAGGAGAATTACCGGTGTTGTTTGTAGGGGTGGTAAGATCCACTCCAAGGTTATCTTGCGTTGCCCAATTTCCTTGGCCAACAGTCGATTCACCTCCAGCCATATCAAATGTATATTTGTCATAGCGTTGGTCTGCATACATAAATGTTTGATTGAATTCATCGGATTCAAAATCTTCATAATAATCGCCGCCTCCAATCGTCGTGACGTCTCTGTTCCAGTAAAATTGTAATCCATTATCCTGAGTACCGCCCAGGTATAGTTCTTTGTACAAATGATTTTGTCCATATGATCCATATTCAGTAGCGGCCAATCCGTCGCTGCAGGTTTCCCAGTTGTTATCATTGGTATCGAAGGTTCTTGCCATGCCTCCGTCTCCTGCTATGTAAAGTTTATAAGGGGCAGCGTAATGCGGAGAGAACATCATGTAATGCAAATCTGTGTGCAGTCCATTACTTCCGCCGCAATACCAGCAGGAACGATTAGTCCACGATACGCCGGCATCCGTACTTTTCCAAACGTTATGGCTGCCGATGTAAACCGTATTCGCATTATTGGGATGTACAGTGATGCATAAGTTGTACCCCCCTTGACTTCCTGATTCTGCGCCATCCGGTGCATAAGCCAGGATGTTTGGTTGTCCCGCTGTCGGAGGATCTGAAGCCATAGAATTGCGGGTAAAATTGTTTCCACTGTTAGCGGAACGAAACAATCCTGCAAACGTTCTGGTGTTGCCTTGATGGGCGAGTACATATACAATGTTGTCGTTGGCTTTGGAAACACCTATTCGCAGTGATCCGAAAGCGGCACCGTCTGAGGGCACCAATCCTTCAGCTGCCGCTTTGGCTGTCCATGTATTGCCTAAGTCGTTAGAGACCCAAAATCTTTGATCTGAACAGGCATATACCGTATTGGAGCCACCTGCTGTGGGTTTGAATACCACATCCCGCATGCCTTCTGTACCGCCAATGTTTAATGTTTGTGTCCACGTTGCACCGGCATCGGTAGATTTCCAAATGCCGTTAAAGGTTGCAGCCAATAAGGTATTCGTACTAAATGGACTCATGACCATGCGGTTGACAAGCATTCCGCTAATGGCATTGCTGAGTTGTGTCCAGGTAGCTCCGCCGTTGGTAGATTTCCATACTCCTCTGCCACCTACCCACCAGTAATGATAGTCTGTATCGCCCGTTCCGACATACAGAATGTTGGGATTGCTGTAGTCTACGACGATACAAGACATCTTAGTCGTCCATGGAAAAAAGTCTGTATTGAGCTGGTACCAATATTGGCCTTCTGTCGTTGTTTTCCATAAACCTCCTGATGCAGAAGTTGCCCACATGGTTTTAGGGTCTGTTGGATGATAGGCAAAATGTGTAACCCTTCCGATACCGGTAGGTTGTCCTACACCATTGATCGGATATTTAATGATACTACTTTGTGTCCATGTGGTGTATGTCTGCGCTTGTGCATGGAGTGCGGCAAACAAAAGCAGGAGGGGTAATAAAAATACTTTCATAACAAGAGGAGTCGTAATCAATAATTTATTATTCTATATGAGTATTGACTCCCTGGATTTGATTTTTCCAAATGGTGTCTTGTTCTTGCCGGCTCAGTATACGACCGGTTTGCGGGTCAATCTTATTGCTCATGACACGTCTCCAATTGATAAAACGCTTATATTCGTAAATCATCGTATAAGAATTTGGATCTTTGAAATGCAAGCCTTCTTCTTCTTCATGGTCTTCTTTTTTATAAGATCCTTTTTTCTGTTCTCGTTCTCTTTCACGTTCCCTCTCTCTCTCGTTTTTTCCTTTACCTTTGGTTTCATAAAGCTTGTTGGCTTCACCTTCCGTTTCTGCAGGTATTTCTCTCCCGACCCAATACATTTCAAAAGCTGTACAGGCATCGAAGTAATTGACATTAGGATCTTCCATCATACTGATCCATGCGGGAGTAGCGTGATAGACCATAAATAGTTTTTTCTCAGCGATAGAATCTAAAGGCTGGGGCTGTGCTAAAAGTGGTGAACCCAGAAGGAAAGAAAGAAGGAATAAGAGTAGGAGTCTCATGGTATGTTGTGTGCTGGCTTCTTTAAAATTATTGATTTACATGAGATTATTCAAGCGTTTTATTGTATTTAACCATTCGTTTTCAATGGTAATTCTTTTGTTTAAAAAAGTATGGTTTTTGTGTAAGAAGATTGATTCGCAATTGTAGACGGAGTTTTGGATATAGACATTTGGGTCTTGGAAATCATTTGATGGCCCCTTTTTTGTAACTTGATGATGGATTCCCATTTTGGATCACTTGGTCGCAATGATTTTCACTCGTCATACAAAAGCACTTATCCTCATTTTATTCATTGTATGTTTCCACTATCCTGTTTTTGCGCAAGAAGAAGGGGGAGGAATCGATGTATTTCTTCATCCTAAAAAATTCTATAAAAAATTTTTCCCGCATCTCAAGGTTAAAAAACCGGATATAGATTCCACTTATATTAAAACATATCCGGATTACCTGACAGTAGGCTCACATTTGATTTTACCGGATATCTATCTTGATCTTACTTCTAAAAGCGCTATAAACGGTTCATCCGGAGCCACGTCTAATTGGCGAACCAACATTGGTAACATCATAGCATTTTCGGCCAGTTATCGATTCATTACTGCGGGCTTTGCTATGGTTCTTTCTTCCAATAGAAAAAACAATCAGGATTATGCTCAATCTTCTTACCGCACGGCAACCATTAAGTATAACGGAGAAGCTTTTTGTTTTCAATTTAAATACATCCGCACCAGAGGTTTCACCGATGTCAATGAATCAAACAGTGACTCCTTGTCGCGTTATACAAAGAGAGAGGATCTGTTGGTTAAGGAATATCAGTTTGAAGGCTTGTATAATTTCAGCTGGAAGAAATATTCATATTATGCTCCGATAGATTATACGCACCGGCAATTGAAGACTCGCTTCGGATTTCTAGTAAAGGCTGGCGCTTATTACAATGAATTGTCAGCAGATACAAATTTATTGACAGCCAAGCAGCGTAGTTTTTTTGAAGACTTCAATGACATCAGAAAAATAAGAACCACTTCTTTTAAATTATCGCCTGGTGCGGGGTTGAACCTGGTTTTCTTTAAACGGTTTTATGCAGCCATCGCGGTTTTCACTCCTTACAATTTGTATGTATACAATTATTTTACAAAAGATGATAACCTTGTTCATAAAGGAGCCAGCATCGCCTTTGTGTTGGATGCCAATGTTTCTTTAGGTTATCAATCCGAGCGTTTGTACGCAGGGTTGCGTTACCAGTTTGATAGTAAACATGTAGCATTTAATGAAGTAGAAATGGCGAGCTTGTTCAGCTATTTCGGTATTGACGTAGGCTACCGTTTCAAAGCGCCAAAAGTAGTCCGTAAGATTTATAAAGCCACCATGCCGCCAGGCATGTAAGACTGTTTATTTTTGCGATACTCATAGTATGGCTTAAGCTTTGTCTACATACAAGTATCTTTTAATAACAGACAAAGACAATTGGTGATTTATGAGGATTTTATACAGTATAGTATGCTGTTTGTTATTTTTTACGCAAGCATTTAGTCAAAAGAAAAAGGAAGAAGTTAAAGATACGTTGACGCACGAGAAGTTCATGACCATGGTCAACTTCAATCGTGACCAAAGTTACATCACCTTTGGCCAAGGCTTTGGTAATCTGGAACCTCTTATCTTTGAAGGTAAACTAAGTCCCAGTTATTTCTTATCCAACCGCAGCAGGCGCTGGGCGCTGTTGGCGAACCCTCAGGTTCAAATCCGCATGCTCAACAAGGACTCGTATCCGATTCGTGTACCGAGTTATAGAATGTACCTGACCTACTACCAGGGAATAGATTTCTGGAACAGAGGTTTTTTGAAGGATGTTTTTTTTGACGATGCCTTATGGTTTGTCAGCGTGGCGCATCACTCGAATGGACAAGAAGGGAAAACATACGACTCAACGGGGAATATCGACCTTGATCGGGGAAATTTCGCTACAAATTTCATACAAGTAGGGCTTGCCTCTTATACCTCTTTACCGATGGGATCTGCTTATTATTCCTTGCGACAAATTAGATTGCATGCAGAAATTCATCCTACGGCTTTGCCTATAGATTGGTATGTAGAGGAGTTGAAAGGGCAATATGGATTTTATCGATTATTTGTGACGTATAGCCTGTTAGGAATTAGAAGAAAAGAAAAGACAGATTGGTTTTCTGAAGTCTTGCGGCGATCCAGTTTTGAAATACAGACCGGTTGGATCTTCGATGAATTGAGAGGGTACAATGCGGTAGATGTGGAACACCGTTTAATTGTCGATGTCAATTATAAATACTACCCACAATGGATGGCGGAGTTTGCTTTTTTTGTCCGCTATTATTATGGACAGGATTATTACAATGTGCATTATCAAAAACAACTTAGTGTAGTAAGCTTTGGACTGACTTCCAATATTGTGAAGATGAACGATGCCATCAAATACATTGGCCGCAAGAAGAAATCCAATCCGAGCATCAATGCCGCTCCTTAGTTAAAATGTTGCACTGATACCCCCGTAATAGTTTCTGTTTGGTACTGCATTGTAGTATCTGCCACCAACAGCATTAAGATCGTTACCTAAACTATATTTGCTGTTCAGTACATTGTCTACACCGGCGAATACTTCCATCGTTACTCCTTTTCCTATCGCATACTTCATTCCGGCTTTTAATTGAAGTAAATGATAATCGTTTGCATACACTGAGTTAGCATCGTTTAATGGAATACGGTCCGTATAATTGTGTTGAGCGAAAATGTATACTTCTTTCGGCAATTGTAAATAGAGGCTTGTGACTACCGTGGTAGGAGGAACTCCTGTGAGTTTGTTGTGAGAATAATTTTCCGAAGCCATCTGGTAATTTGAAAATGTAAAATCATAATAGGTAAATCCATTACGCAACTGCAATGCCCTTATAAAAGAGAACTGTCCCGGTTCAATCAATTGCATGGTCAACTGAATTTCCAATCCTTTCTGATGTGTACTTCCTGCATTGACAAAATAATCCGCACCACTCGTATCTTGCCTTCTTACGATGGCTTGATCCAATTGGAAGTAGAAGAACACGACATCGGCCTGAAAGCGTTGTGTAAAGCTTTGCAAACGAAATCCTGTTTCATAGTTCCATCCTGCTTCCGGTTGAAGGTTGGTATAAATACTATTGGTGGAAGGCCTCACTTCTGCAAGGGTAGGTGGCGAATAACCTTTACTTACAGAGGCACGCCAAACCAACGCAGGATTGATTTTATAAGACAGTGCGATTCTTGGTAATAACTGTGGCTTGAAATTGATTTTTTTATATTCTGCTTCTGACAGCGGATGAATGTTTTTGTAACGGTAATTGTAATCATTCAAACTCACCGCTGCTTCAGCAATAAGACGTTTATTGATATCGGCTGAAAATTGAGTAAAGAAAAAATATTGTTGGGCTTTCAAGTCATCCGCAATTTGCAGTGTATCCTGATCCCCTAAATGGTTTCCGTAATTGTGAATGTCGGATGAGGTTTGTTGTGCCTCCAATCCGATGTTCCATTTCCAATGCAGCGTTTCAGTGAATTGATCTTTCCATTCTATATAGGTTCTTAGTCCACCGGTGTTTTCTTTTCTAACTTCGTAATTGGTAATAAATGGATTTTTAAAATCTGTTATGCTACCGAATAAGGCGATGACATGTCTTAGGTGTGTATTGATCAGTACTTCATGAGAGAGGCCTATATAAGCTGTCTTGTTGTAGACAGCTGCCTTTTGATCTATGGCACTGTTAAAAGACCCGCTAGCCGGTCTTGCTGCACGAGGATTGGTTTCGA
>JAQBNS010000057.1 GCA_028288405.1 Chitinophagaceae bacterium | reverse complement strand
CTTACCCATTTCTAATAAGGAGTTACCCAACAAATCTTCTTCACTCAACGGTTCGAAGGTAGCTTCCATGTCTCCGTTACCGATGCGGTCCGCGTAGGCAGCGGTCTTTCTCAGACCATCGTTGAGGTAATTCAAAGCAGAAGACATTTCTCCGATCTCATCGTTTCTGGTATCCAAACGGAAATCAGGTAAAATCCCTTTGCCCATGTTGACCAACACATCTTTTACTTGTATGATCGGTAAAGTGATGATGCGCACGGTATTGATCGTGATAATGACAGCGATCAAAATGGTGATGATAATGATGAGGATGATGATGTTTTTAAAAATGTTCAAAGAGTCTGTCATCTCTCTACCTGCACGGTCTGCATTTTGATTCTGAATAGCGATCAACGCATCAAGACCTTTGATGATGCGGTTGTACTTTATCGTAATAGATCCTCCGTCTTGTACCATCGGGCCGATTTCACCCAGCATCAATTGTACATCGAGGTAACTGTCGAAGGTTGACAAGCCACGCATGACTTTATTATAGTCCATCACTAAGGAGTCCACTGCGCCGGCAATTTTTTCAAATTTTACTTTGTCTGCAGGTTGCCAGTCGGCCGAGATTTTTTCTATCTCCTTTTTGGATGTTGGAATGTTGTCGTTTAGAATTTCTTTCAACTTCACTTTGTCTGGATGTGTATTGTCCGACTGATTGGAAACCCAGCTATTGGCGAGTGATTTCGAGTTGATGATGTTCAGCTTAAACGTCTCCAACTTTTTAATGGAAGGATTGTATAGCGTGATGATCCTGTTGTTAATATCAATGCTATTATTCAGGATGAGGAAAGTCACTAACATCGCCAGGGTGAATATGCTCATCAGCATACCAAACCGTATGGCAAGTTTCCGTTTGACGGTTCCTTTTTGGTTTTTAAAAAACATAGAATTTGATTTTAAATAGTTAAACATGGTAACTAATAGCCTGTACCTACGACTTTACAGGAATACCTAATTTGACAAGGTTAGCGGCCAGCTTGATACCTTTTGAATTGGCTTTGGACTCATTGACTTCAAAGCGTAATTTTTGGTCAATCAATACAAAATTAAATACCGCCCCTTTCGAAGATGCCCCATCGGTATCCCCTACCACTACAGTAGGAGCGGAAGATGTCTTGGCAATCAAATCGGCTAGTTTGGATTTTTGATCCTCCGGCAAAAACACAATGTGCGCGTGGGATATTTCTGAAAGGGAATTGACTTTTTTTACTTCGATAGATTGGTTGCCTATCTTTTTAACTTTTGCAATGGCTTCCAGTTCTGCTATGATAGGACTGTTGCCAACGACAACGATGACAAAATTGCCACTCTGATGAGAAGGTGGATAATTGGTCATCGTAGCAAAATTATAAAGGTATGCAGCCTTCAACTTGTCTACCTGAGCATTTGCAGAAGTAACTACGCTCCAAAACAGAAGTATTGATACAGTGAGTAAACGATAATTGATCATTGTCTTTAATTTTTTATACACTGCAATTAACGCAGGTAAAAAATCAAAGTAAGGTCACATTGACTAAGTGGAGCCTCTAATTTAGTAAGTGGACAAAAAAGAGAGACAAACGAAAACAGGTCTAAGGTATCCGATTGAGTATTTATTGAATAAGCTATCCGACATGCAGGAAAGGAAGTTATCATTCTATCCTTTATCTGACCGGTTACAAGTAGAAACGTCCCACTTGATCAATGGCATATTGAAAATTATTCGAGGTACGTAATAAGAACTCGTGAGTTTGCTCTGAATTTATTTAAGTAATCTCTTAAGATTTGCTTGGTATTAAGGGAAATAAATCATTGTTGAAGAAGCTGAGTGTATTTTATTAGGGCGTTCCCTACGGGCCGGGCTTTCGCCACTCGCTTTTTTCTTTGAATCAAACGTCAACAATAAATCCATCTCAACAATCAAAGAAAAAGAGCTCAGACAATGGCTCAATCCCTAACGCAATCATCCTACAACAAAATCTTAACGTAAATCCTAAAAAGTCTATTTCTGAGTGACTTTATAAAAAATCTCATAAATATTTGCGTAGTTAAATAACTACACATATATTTGTAGTCAAATAGCTACACAATAATGAATTTAAGAAGAGACGTATTTCAAGCCCTGGCAGACCCGACAAGAAGGGCCATACTCCTATTGGTGGCTTCGCAATCGATGACAGCCGGAGCCATTGCGGCAAACTTTGACACCGCAAGGCCGACCGTTTCCAAACATTTACAAATACTCACCGAGTGTGAATTGCTGAAACAAGAACAAAACGGAAGAGAGATCTACTATCACATAAACGCAAAAGAAATGAAAGAAGTAGCTGACTTCATTGAACCCTTCCGCAATCTATGGGATGATCGATTCAATAAACTGGAATCTGTAATGAAAAAATACAAGTCGAAAAAATAGACTGATATGGAAAGAAAAACAAAAATCGATGCCGAAGACGGTAAACAAGAATTAGTGATTACAAGGGAATTCGATCTGCCTTTGGAATTACTTTTCAAAGCCTATGAAGAACCCGAAATTGTAGAGCAATGGATGGGAACAAAAGTATTGAAACTCGAAAATAAAAAACACGGCAGTTACCAATTTGAAACTACCGATCCGAAAGGACACAAGCATGGTTTCAACGGGACTATCCACGAGTTTATTCCGAATCAGAAAATTACACGGACATTTGAAATGGAGAATACACCTTTTGGTATACAGCTTGAGTTCTTAGAATTTGAATCGCTCTCTGACGACACCAGCAAACTCACCATGCAGGTAGTCTACAGATCTGTTGCAGTCAGAGACCAAATACTGAAACTACCTTTTGCTCAAGGCATCAATATGGCACATAATAGAATTCAGGATATTTTAAACAAACTAAACTAAGATACTATGGAAAAGAGAAACTTAATTATCTATTGGACGGCAACCGCTTTATTGTCTTTTGGTATGCTGGGAAGCGGCGTATCGCAATTGCTTCATACCAAAGACATGATTGATTTGATTACCCCTTTAGGTTACCCCACTTATTTATTGTACATCCTCGGTGTTTGGAAAGTGCTTGGAGTCATCGCTATTTTAGTTCCACGATTTCCATTGCTTAAAGAATGGGCCTATGCAGGATTCTTTTTTGCGATGACGGGCGCATTCGTTTCGCATTTGGCAAGTGGTGATGACAGTTTAAAGGGATTGATCGGACCATTTATGCAAACTATTTTTATTATCTTATCCTGGTATTTCAGACCCGCGAATAGAAAAATTACTTCAGTGAATTAAACCGGCAATCACATGAAAAAGAAATTGTCCGCACAACAAAGTGTAGCACTACTCAACACCTTGAATACCCGTTTTGAGAAAAATACGAAACACCATAAGGGTATGGAATGGGCTAAAGTGCAAGCAAAGCTGGAAGCTCATCCCGAAAAATTATGGTCACTCCAACAAATGGAAGAGACAGGCGGTGAACCGGATGTTGTTGGCTTTGATAAAAAAACAAGTGAATACATTTTCTATGACTGTTCAGTGGAAAGTCCCAAAGAACGCAGAAGCCTTTGTTACGACCGTGCAGCATTGAATGCAAGGAAAGAAAATAAACCAAAGGATAGCGCGCTGGATATGGCAGCTGCGATGGGTATCGAGATTCTGACAGAAGAACAATACCGGGAACTGCAGCAACTGGGTAATTTCGATTTGAAAACATCCAGCTGGATCCAAACACCTGCTGCGGTTAGAAAACTCGGAGGTGCGCTCTTTTGCGATCGTCGTTACGACACAGTCTTTCTCTATCACAACGGCGCAGAATCTTATTATGCAGCCAGAGGTTTCCGTGGTTCATTAAGGGTCTGAAAATTGTATCCAACACTATACTATGACAAAGAGCGTAATGAATCCTAAAGTTGATTTCTATTTTAATAATTCTAAAAAGTGGCAAGAAGAATTGGAGCACCTGCGCGCAATTGTGCTTGATAGCAACTTAACGGAAGAATTGAAGTGGGGATGTCCTTGTTATACTTTAGAAAAAAGTAACATCGTTTTAATACACGAATTTAAAGAGTACTGCGCGCTCCTATTTTTTAAAGGAGTTTTGTTAAAAGATCCTAAAGGCGTACTCATTCAGCAAACAGAGAATGTACAGGTAGCTCGCCAAATGCGATTCACTAATGTACAGGAAATCGTTAAGTTGAAAGCTACCATCAAAGCCTACATCAAAGCAGCCATTGAAATAGAAAAAGCCGGATTGAAAGTGCCTTTGAAAAAAGCGACAGAATTCAAGATGGTGGAAGAATTTAAAAAAAAATTAGACAAAAATGCTGCTTTGAAAAAAGCTTTTCATGATTTGACGCCGGGACGTCAAAGGGCCTACCTCTTGCATTTTTCATCTGCCAAACAATCCGCAACACGCGAGGTCAGGATTGAAAAAGCTGCGCCATTAATTCTTAAAGGAAAAGGACTAAACGATTAAAACAGTCGCTGGTGCAAGCGTCTACGCTTGTTCCTATAACGCTATAGAGCGTCTCGCTCGAGCTTTGAAGTAACAGTTAAATATTGAAAGTTTATGAGAGAAAGAATTGTTGTCAGAGCATGGATAAAAGATTTCGTTCATCATCCGGAACCCCGAGCGAGACGCTCTAGCTTATTTTAGGAACAAGCGAGACGCTTGCACCAGCAGGGGAACGGATCTACTAATTGAAGCTCGAGCGAGACGCTCTATGTGGTTATAGGAACAAGCGTAGACACTTGCACCAGCACAGGAGCTTATTTTACTCCCATTATTACCTTATTCAGAGCGGGTTATAAGTTTGATTCAATAACCTTTATTTTCCATTTGCTTAAGTCAAACTCATTCCTTAGATTTGCCCTCCCTTAGTTTTAAGGCGGTATTCAAACGGAATGCCTGGATGGCGGAACTGGTAGACGCGCACGACTCAAAATCGTGTACCGAAAGGTGTGTCGGTTCGATTCCGACTCTAGGTACTTAATCATAAAAGCCTTGCAGACTTATTAGTTTGCAAGGCTTTTTGCATTTATACACTATACCCAAGCCCTTAAAACTTAGGACACAGCGGACGTTTCTGAATACGCTTAGCCCGTTTAGTCGTAAAGGCATAAGACAAAGTCAGTTCATGCGCCCCACCCGACCGAGAAGTCAGTTTAGAAATCGTATAATCATAACTATACCCCGCACTGAAACCTTCATAGACAAAACCAATTAGAAAAACCAGGGCATCATTATTCGTCGATTCTGGCGCATATACTTTTATAGGAATACCTCTGTACCACATTCCAACAACCAAGGCATTGTAGCGTCCATAAATTCCGATGTCCAGCTGATCGGATTTACCTTGCATCTTATACATGAAAGTCGGTGTAATGCTTTTGTCTTCGTTGGGATTGATGTGTTTCTTTCTCCATTCCGGCGTAAATGAAAATTTATACCCTGCGAAAAAAGAAGCTTTCATCGGTAACTTACTTTCATCCTTAATAAAACTTTGATTAGGCGTATTGAGGTGATGCACCGATAAACCCATCCAATAATTTTTAGCATATAACAATCCACCGGTTGAAATGTCGGCATAAGAAATTTTACCACTATTGAAGGGTTCATTGGAACTCCCTCCTTGAAAACCATCATCGTTGTACTGAGAACCAAATGTCAGTTTACTGAAATCAATGCTCCGGTTTACAAATGAAAGCTGTAACGCCGGACGAAAAACAATCTTCTTCGTCACGTTAGCCTGGTAAGCGTAAATGATACCAATTTCTGAGGATCGAAGTTTAGAAGCGGTAAACACATCGGATGTTGCGATCAACCCAACTCCACTTCTGTAATTCGCAAAATAATGATCCGCAGAAAACGTATTGGAAACAGTAGAAGCATCCAGCCCTGGCCATTGGTAGCGCGTTGCTAAAATCGCGCGGCTATTTTCTTCGGCACCCGCAAAGGCAGGACTTAAATACAAAGCATTGCCATAGTACTGAGAATACTGTGGATCTTGTGCGTACAAAGGAATCAAACGACAAGACATTACAATCAGAACCAATAGCCAAAGTCTTCCCATCGTCAACGAACCAACGTTATACTTCCTTTTGCCTTATACTCTTTGCCCTGATCAAATATGCTTTCGTAGGTAACCATCCACGGGTAAGTGCCGATCGGCATTTCTTCTCCTCTGTACATACCATCCCAACGTATGTTGCGATCTGTGGAAATGAATATGATCTCTCCCCAACGATTGAAAATCGTAATTTTGAAATTCGTAAAATACCGTCCAAAAATTTCCAGATCATCGTGTAAACCGTCTCCGTTAGGCGAAAAAGCATTGGGTAAAAACAAGGTGGTCTCACAATACTCTTTAACATTTACTTGTCCTGAGCTCAGGCAATTGTACTGATCACTTACCGTCACCAGGTACATGCCCCCTTCTGTTACCTGAATACTTTGTGTGATTTCTCCATTGGGCATCCAAAGAAATGAGTCTCCCCAAGCGGCTGTGAGTGTCAATTCTTTATTTCCAAAACAGTGTGAGACTTCACTCACAGAAAGAACCGGACGACCGGATAAGGGATAAACGTTTAGTCGCAAGGTAGTACTCGCCGAACATTGATGAACATCGTAAACTATCACTCCATAATTGGTGGTTACTACCGGACTAACCGTAATAACCGGCAGTGTTTCTCCTCCCGGAGACCACAGGTAACGTACGCCGCCGAAAGCCGTAAGTGTTGTCGGCACTGCCGAACAAATCGTATCCACCGGTTGTATACTTGCTGCAGGCAATGCGTACACATTCAGTATCTCTAGCGTATCCGCAGCAACACAGCCAAACTGATCTTTGATGTCCAGCCAATATTTCCCTTTGGCATTCGCGATGAGTGTAGGTTGCTGTGGAGTAGAAGGTCCGTCGTTCCAATAATAATCGGTAAATCCGCTTCCTACATGGATCAATAGCTGTTGTCCCTGGCAAAGTGAAGTATCTTTACCTAAATCCAAAGAAGGTAATGGATGTACGGTGAGTTGCAATGTAACAATACTGTCGCAGCCTATAGTAGATAATGTATCATGGAAAGTACCGCTCTGATTATAACTATGTGTACCTATGGTTACCTGTTCTCCGCTGCAAATGGATTTAACCAACGTATTTCTTTTGTAGGGCTGTACAGTCAGTTGCAGTGTCACAATACTATCACAACCTAACGTAGACAAGGTGTCTTTATATTGACCGGTTTGATTATAGACATGTGTGCCGATAATAATACTTTGTCCCTGACATAAATTTTGCACCACCGTATTTCTCTTATACGATTGCACCGTTAAATTTAATGTTACAATGCTATCACAGTGTATAGTAAATAAAGTGTCTTTGTAGATACCTGTTTGTGTGTACTGATGCATGCCGACAGTAACAGATTGTCCCTCACAAATAACCCGTGTAAGCGCATTCGTTTTATAAGGTAACATAGTAAGATCTGTGATGATCACACTGTCACAACCACTTGCCGTGACTAATGTATCTCTATAAATACCGGTTGTACCGTATAGATGAGAGCCCACTGCAATGCTGCTACCAGGACACAACGTTCGAACCGTAGGATTCGGATTAGAAAGTCCGTTTACCTTAAGGTCTGTGATCAATAAATCATAACAGCCAGACGCATTCATCAGAGAATCTTTATAAATACCTGTCATTGTATATAGAGTCGATCCTACAGTAAACGATGCTCCTTCGCAAATAGAAGCGCGTGTGCTATCCACCTTCTGAAGCAATACTTTCAACGTAGTAATCACAACGCTATCGCAGCCTGATGCATTGGTTAACGTATCGGTATAGATACCAGGTGACGTATAAACACTACTGCCAACATGCCATACCGTACTACCACAAAAGGGCACCGTTTGAGTGATGAAGTCATTGGCATATACATGGTGAGTCGTTTGAAAGGAGGCAGAGCATCCATTGATGGTTACTTTTTTAGTGATGAGGTAATCTCCTACATCAGATAATTTCAAAGGATCGAATACTAAAGAGTCGCCGACATATATGGTACCGTTAGGTCTTTTCCATTCATAGGTAAAAAACGGAGAAGAACTACCTTTAAGGACCAGTCTGTTGCCAATACAAGAAGAACCCTTTTGAATGACGGGAGCAAATTTTGCAGAGTCTACTGAAATCTGACGAATGTTACTGTTGCCGCATCCATCGTGGACACGTATGGTATAATTACCGTAAGCCGGTAGTTTAAAAAGATTGCTGCTCTGCAAAGGAAAAGTCTGAGGCCCGCCAGTGATTTCAAACTGGTACGGCGGAACTCCTCTGGTACTGTCTATATTCAGCTGTACATAGATATCACCGTTGCAAAAAACACTGGTGTTGGATTGAAACGAATTGTTAGTGTATGGAGGAACAGTAATGGTATCCTTCACGGCCCAACAATCCGGAGTGCCGACTGTCATACTGCCATCATAATAGGCACCGCTCATCGTAATCGCATCAAAGCCATAATAGATCGACAACACATAATTGCCAGGTGCCAGTGAACTTACCGAATCTGCCGTTACGCCTCCTCTGCGGTTATACAAAAAAGCGCCGGTAGAAGCATTGTTGAGGTACACCGCTACAGTGTTTGGACTTGAACCGTCAAACTTCAGGGTGTTATTCCCCAAACATCCTTTCTTGATGGAATAGGTATAATTGAAATTAGCCAGATGAATATCCTGTACTGTAAACGTTCCGCTGATGACATTGCCACAGGTATCCGACGCACGGTAAGTATAAATTCCTGCGGCCATATTTTTGATACTCAGTCCACCTCTCGTAGAAGAAAATACCTGGGGATAGGTAATGACATCTGAAAAACTATAGTGAGGTTTAGTACTCTTGATTACGGAAGGACCGCTCAATATTTCCAATGTTACATACGATTTAAAATTATAAAACGTCACTCCTAGCGCTGCTGTTGAATCCATGCAGCCTACTCCTGGAGTGATCTCAACGCGTGGCGCAGCGGGTATAGGCCATAAAATCCTTTGCTGATAAACTTCTCCGCATCCATCCACAATATGCAAGTCATAGTACCTTCCGCTCACTTGCTCTTTAATTTCAAGGGCGCAATACGTATAGAGGCATGTAAACGTGTCCACAAGTTGATTCGTGGCGACATCTGTCAACGTCATTTTTACCGGCGCTTTAAAACCGGTATGAATGTAACCCGTATGCTCTGGTGAATCCCACAAGCGAAGGTTGGCGGCCATTTTATTTCCGCAACTGACAGAGGTATTATAATATATATCAAATTTAAAAGGTGCCACCGTAGCCGCTCTTGCATAAAGTTGAACACCACAAGTATCTTGTAGATACATGTATAAATAACTGCTATAGTCCACTCCAACAAGGGTATCTATGGTTTGATAAAATCCAGGATTATAATTGAGCGTATCTAAGGGTTGTGCGTATACGTTCTTGGTAATTGTGCCACTACTGGTAGATACGACTTGCTTAAGGGGTAAGTGCGCTTTTTCATTGTACAATAAAACCTGCTGAGAAAGAATGACCGTATCGCAACCTATCTTAACAACAGTCGGGATACCATCATACCAATAAGCCAAACCTGTGCTGCCTGCCTGAAGAATAACTGTTCGTGTCTGATAATTGCCGCAGTCATCTGTCACCTTAATCGTATAACTACCCGACGATAAATTCTTCAGTGTATCCGTCAATTGCGGAGCAGTCGCATAAGGAGAAATCAGTTCCCAGGTATAAGGCATTTTACCTGTACCCGAAACCGCATGCCCGACAATCATTCCATCGGAAGCTCCGGGACATAAAGGATTGATTGCCTTCGGAGATAAATCCGGTAATTGGTAATTGCCTCCAATCGTAAACTGAGCATCTTTGCTTTGAAAATCTATATCGTATACACGCAGCGTATACGTGCCGGGAAACAAAGATGAAAACGTAGGATTATTTTGCAGCTGAGCAGTAACCGGACCGGCTACAATTTCATAAATCAAATAAGGATTTGCCTTACTGCTAAATGCCGATACCGTTGCAGTACCATTGTTTCCGCAAGTGCTGACAGTAGTTGAAATAGAAGAGATAGTAATAGCAGCAGACGAAATGCTGGGGAATAAATACACAAGAGTCACAACACTTATCATCCATAAGGTCCTGCGCCACTTTCTACTCCTTATAAAAGATGAATGATAATGTTTTATAAATTCCATGTTAAGGTTCCTCCATCCAGCGGTTATTAAATTGTAATGATATCGCAACTTCACTCATGGACCTTAAATTGGATACTGATTTTATCTATATAGTAACCTCGTTAAAAAAAAATTAACACTAGATAAACAGGTAAACGACTCTTTTTCATACAAATTAATTTTGTACAGACAGCATCACATACCTAAACTATAGTACATGCTGGTGCAAGCTTCCACGCTTGTACCTATAACCACGTGCTGGTGCAAGCATTTTGCTTGTACCTATAACGACATAGGGCGTCCCGCCCAGGTTTTGAATGAAAATGAAACCTTATCCTGTTCTATCGCTTCTTTAAATAGAATACGTGTTTAAAAAAATTTAATTGAGATATAAAGGAACAAAGCGGTTAATCGAAGCTCGAGCGGGACGCTCTATGTAGTTATAGGAACAAGCGTGGACGCTTGCACCGGCAACAGAGGACTTGGAACGGATAGCCCGGCCCGAAGGGACACGCCCTAATACAAATCACCTTACAAAATAATTATTAATTCATTCCCCAGAAGCAATTCAAAAAAATCTGCAATAAAAAAATAAATCTTATTCCTAAATAAAATCTATATAAACCGGACTGTCATACCCCATTCCCAACAACTGCGCTGCATTGCCGTGACGAATGGCAATCTCCAGGTGTCCGCTGCTGTTGAAGATCGGTAGGATCTCTCCGTCTTCCAGGTGATTGTAGGAATCGAATACAGAAGGCGAACTGTAGCGTGAAATACGAATCAAAAATTGCCTGCCGTCCCGCAATTTGGTAAAGTCTTCTTCCCGGATATTGGAAATCAAATTGCCATAATTGTCAACATGAATAATATGACCCGCAATCTGGTCTTTGCCCAAGCGCACCTGGCGGTTGAGCATGCGATGCAGTTCGGCTACTTGTCGCCCGACATTATAAATAGGCGTACCACTGGCCAATGCTACGGCTGTTTTAGCCATGACACCTTTTTCAGGAAATACTTTAGAATAATTCGCATCCTTCTGAATCTCCACGATAGCCGTGGGATTCTTATCGCTGAGCAGTGAGAAAAAACCATTGTCTACACCGACAAAAAAATGTTCTTCCAGTTTTACCGCTACCAAGCGCTCGTCGCCGCTGATCGGAACATTGACACAGACTAAATGTACTGTTCCCTGTGCAAATTCACGAAAGACCGATTTGAGCACGTAAGCCGCATGAGGAATATTGAAATGCTCGATTTCATGGCTGATGTCTACTACCGGGATGGTGTGGTTAATGGACAGGATGCGGGCCTTTACAGCAGCCACATACGGGTCCTTGTAACCAAAATCAGACATGAAGGTGATAAGCCCCATAAAAAATAAGTTTTATTTGCTCTTTGGTATGTTATATTGAAGTAAAATTAAGAAATTTATTAGTCTAACAATCAAATCTAGAGAACTTGATAGAAAAAGTATTTACCCTGGAAGCTATTTCTCCGCTTGATTTTTTAGGTGCTGAGAATGTAAACCTGAAAGTGATCGAGGAGATTTTCCCCAATGCCAGAATAGTCGCTCGAGGAAACCAGGTCAAAGTCATTGCCAGTGCGATTGAAATCGAACGCTTTACAGATCTCTTCAATGTCCTTTTGGAACACTATGCCCGCTATGGAGCGCTGACGGCGGACTATATCAAGTATTACACCAAGGAACAAAAACTCAGTCCGGATGATCCTTCGGGAACAGATGTCATCCTCTTCGGACACCGCGGCAATGTCATCAAAGCCAAATCCGCCAACCAGGCGAAGCTCGTACAAACCATACAGGAACACGACCTGGCTTTCGTCATCGGTCCGGCGGGAACAGGTAAAACCTATATTTCTGTAGCCTTGGCTGTACGTGCGCTGAAACATAAAGAGGTAAAAAAGATCATCATCACCAGACCTGCGGTAGAAGCGGGAGAAAATCTTGGTTTTTTACCGGGAGATTTGAAAGAAAAAATCGATCCGTACCTGCGCCCTATATATGATGCACTGGACGATATGCTGCCTCCTGAAAAACAGAAATATTATTACGAAAACCGAATCATCGAAATTGCCCCTCTGGCTTATATGAGGGGAAGAACGCTCCATAATGCGTTCATTCTGCTGGACGAGGCGCAAAATACCACGCCTATGCAGATGAAAATGTTTCTCACGCGTATGGGCGCCAACAGTAAAATGATCGTTACCGGCGACCGCTCTCAGATTGACTTACCCAAAAGCCAACGCTCCGGCCTGATCGATGCCATCGATACATTGAAAAAAATAAAGGAGATCGGAGTGATTGAATTGACAAAAACCGACGTTATGAGACATAAGCTGGTCGGTAAAATTATTGGTGCTTATGAAAAAAAGGCGACTGAAAACAATGAAAAATAGACTCCTGCATTTTTTATTTATTTTTTTAATATTGTTTGCTCAGCAGAGTATGGCTCAGAAATGCGCCACCACTCAAGTAGAAGAGCTCCATAACATTCGTCATCCCGAATGGAAAGCCAGCCGCAGTCGCTTCGAGAAAAAACTACAGGAACACATTCACTCACAAAAATTAAAACAACAACGCGTGGTTGGCGGAATAGCGATTTATACTATTCCTGTTGTGGTGCACATCATACACAATGTTTCCAACGGAGCCATCGGTGGTAAAAATATACCGACACAACAAATACTGGATCAGATAGCGGTATTGAACGAAGATTACCGCAGACTCAATGCCGACAGCAACAATACGCCTGCACTATACAAACCCGTCGCTGCCGATGCGCAAATAGAATTTTGTCTGGCTGTGAGAGACCCTAACGGTGACCCGACCAATGGCATTCGCAGAGTCTATGATTCCAGAGTTAATTTTGATGCCTACAGTTCTGCCGACGAAATTTACCTTAAAGGTCTCTCCTACTGGCCAAGCGATCAATACCTCAACATCTGGGTGTGTGACCTTGCGGCCGGTGTATTGGGTTATGCGCAATTTCCAAGTGACATTTCCGATAACCAGGGACCTGCAGAAACAGACGGTGTAGTCATTGACTACTCTGCCTTTGGAAGAAATATACCCACGAGCAATCAATACAACCTCGGTCGCACAACAACGCACGAAGTGGGACACTGGCTGGATCTGATCCATATCTGGGGTGATGCTTCCGATTGTTCAGGTGATGATTTCTGTGCTGATATTCCTCCTTGCAGCGATGATTATTACGCTAGTAAATCAGGCTGTTTTGCTCCTACTCAATGCAGCAACGTACGCATGATCCAGAACTACATGGATTATTCTGACGATGCCTGCATGAACCTGTTTACCGGCGATCAGAAAACCCGTATGCAAAGTGCCATGGTGGTGAGTCCCCGGAGAATTGCCATACAAAATTCCTTAGGTTGCTGCACTACCTGTTATGTTCCTCATGCTGCTTTTACGGTTTCTCAAACAACCCTAAAAATTTCTGAAGCCACTGTCTTCACCGATCAATCAACAGGAAACATCAATACCTACAGTTGGGATTTCGGCAGCGGCGCTTTGCCTGCTACAGCCATCGGGATTGGCCCTCATACGGTAACTTATTCAACAAGCGGTTACAAAACTATTACACTGACAGTGAACGGAAGTTATGGCAACGATGCATTGACCAAAAACAGTTATGTGTTTGTCAAGATTTCTCCTCCCGAGACAGATTTCTTTGCTTCAAAAACATCCGGTGTATTAGAAAATGAAATCATTACATTTACAGATCACTCCACAGGCACCATCGATGACTACGCCTGGGACTTCGGAACAGACGCCATTCCTGCTACCGCAACAGGCAAAGGACCTCACACCGTATCGTACAGTACCACCGGTTTTAAAACAGTAAGTCTTACAACCTCTGCCATCTCTCCGGCTGCTTCTGATGCGAAGACAAAAGTCAACTACATCTCCGTAGTATCCAATCAACCGTCTGAATTGCATGTTTATCCTAACCCGGCAAAAGACGCGGTAGCGCTGGCGATGTCTTTCCAGGATCCTACGAAAGTACATGTTCTCATCTTCGATCGATTAGGCAAAAAAATATTTGATCATGAAAATATAGAAACAACAGTTTACAATGAAATCATAGACGTCAAAGCATGGGCCGACGGATTGTACATCATCAAAGTCATTACAGGAGACAGCAATGTCTCTACGTGGCGGATGTTGGTTTTAAAATAAGTGTAAGTGATAAGTTGTAAGTTGTAAGTTTTGTCGCTGGTGCAAGCGTCCACGCTTGTTCCTAAAACAACATAGAGCGTCTCGCTCGAGCTTTGTATTCAACACAATAGAGTATAATTTATAACACTTTTTAAACTATTTTTTTATGAGCAGAAATTACAAATACGGAGATCCCCGCAACACCCATTTCATTACTTACACAGTCATCAATTGGATTGATTTTTTCATTCGCGAAGAATATCGAAAAGTCCTTATTCAGAGTATTCAATATTGCCAACAGAATAAAGGATTAGAATTATATGGTTATTGCATCATGACGAGCCACGTTCATCTAATTGTAAGGACAAGTGGAAATTATAAACTTGAAGAGTTTAGTCGTGATGTAAAAGGTTACACTTCAAAACAGTTTCACAAGTTATTAGAAAGTGAACATTCAAATTATGAAAGCCGGAAGAAATGGTTGTTGTGGATGATGGAACGAGCAGGAAAACATAACTCTAACAATAAGGGATTTCAATTCTGGCAACAAGATAGTCATCCTATAGAATTGTGGAGTGAAGAAGTATTCCAACAGAAGCTAGAATATATTCATTTGAATCCGGTAGCTGCCGGATTTGTGGATCAGCCTGAAGATTGGCGATACAGTAGCGCCAAGAACTACGCAGGATTGTCTGGTGTGCTGGATCTGGTCGCTCATTAGGAGCTCGAGCGGGACGCTCTACATTGTTTTAGGTACAAGCAAAGATGCTTGCACCAGCGACATTATTTTTAAAACTTACAACTTCTATTTTTTATGAATTATTTTTTCTGGACAAAGTATCCTTTCGTTCAGGTGGGTTTTGCATTTATCGGAGGAAATGCGGTGGCATATGCCTTTACAGAACTACCTGATTTTACACTCACCAATACTTCCTGCCATTGGCTCTTAGGGTCAGCACTAGCCTTGACTTGCGTCTGTCTGCCTATGCTATTGTACCATTACAAAAAACGGGTGTCTGCAAATGGTCTTTTTCTTCTCCTGTTATTTTTTTATTTAGGTATTATTCGTTTTGTAACGTACAACATACCCAATCCTGTGCAACTGGATGGGAGCAATAGTTCCGCTGTCTGTGGTGAAGTCATCACAGAACCAGAACTAAAAAACAAGGCCATCCATTTCCTATTAGAAACAAACCAAATAAAACAGAGCGGTCAATGGATCAACTGCAAAACAACGGTTAAAGTAACACTACCAGATACAAGTTCTTCTATCACTTTTAAAAAAGTCGTATTGTTAAAAGGCAATCTCACAAAACCATTCCTTGCTGAAACCCCTTACGACTTTGATTATGCACGTTTCCTTGCCTATCAAAACATACACTATACATTATATGTAAAAAACAAACCTGTTATCCTTGCGGATTCCTCTGTCTTTATTTTTTCTCCAAAATACTATGCTATAAAAGCCAGGCAAAAATTAGAAGCCTTGTTAACACAAAAAATAAAACATCAAAAAGCCTATGCTTTAGTAACCGGTTTGCTGGTAGGGAAACGATCGGACCTGGAAGCAGAAGACAAGCAGCTTTTTACCATCAGTGGTACCATTCATGTACTGGCCGTATCGGGTATGCATGTGGTATTGATTTATCAAAGCATCTGCTTTCTCGGGATGCTCCTGCGCATCCGCCAGCATGGTATAGTATTCAATCTGATTGTCCTGATTTTGATTTGGTTTTATATTTTCATTACCGGCTTACAAGCCTCGGCATCGAGAGCAGCCATTATGATTACGCTGGTGCTCCTTGCCAAATTAGTTCAGCGGGACAATCAAAACACAAACAGCCTCATGGCCACAGCTTGTATGATGCTGGCCTATAATCCTTATTATCTGGCAGACGCAGGATTTATACTTTCCTTCCTCGCAGTTATTGGTATACTTCTTTCTTCCACACTCTCCAGACAAGAAAGTAAAAACAAAATAACAACCTATCTCTTTAACGCTTCATTGATCAGTACAGCGGCACAAACTGCAACCTTCCCCTATTCCATTCACCTTTTTCATCAGTTCCCCGTTTATTTTTTATTGGCGAATCTCATCGTGGTGCCTTTGACAACGCTGCTCTTATTTTTGTCTGTCGTACTTCTTATTGTATACTACATCCCATACCTAAACGATACAATGGTTTGGCTCATTGAAATTTTTACTGATGGGCTCTTTTATACCTTACAACTCATTGCCTCTTTACCATGGCCTGTCATCACACACATTTCCTTATCTACACCGGAAATGTTGGTGCTCTATGCTGCGTTGTTGATGGGAATCTTACTGTTTATACAACGGAATATAAAATGGCTATGGGGTATTACTTTAAGTTTGATACTTCTATGTAGTTCCTTGCAGTACCGGATGATCTGGCAATTTCATCACCCCGCCATTTTTATCAGTGGTAAAAAAGAACATCGGCAATACCTGTTGTCTTCCGGACACCAGGCATGGATCATCATACCTAACGAAGATACAAGCACGAATCGCGCAACGGAATTATTCCTTACCGATCATTTTGTCAACGATTACCACCTCGTCAAACTTCAAGCCGCACGTGCTTTTATCCTTCAGCAAGGCAGTATACAGATTGGAGTATCCCTGAACAAACCAGCCCGAACAGCCACAAAGGACGATTTCTTCAAAAAATGTGCGGCTTTGCTTCTGGATTATACAAGCAAATATTCGTACATTGATCCAGACAAACAATCAATACCAAACCAAAAGATTTTTTTGCTGTATGGTAAAAAATCTTTTTACAGCAAACTCTTGATTTATGAAGTGGATACAGACTGAAGTAAAAGACCGCTTAGCGTATATCTCCATCAACAGACCGGAGAAAAGGAATGCACTCAACGACAAAGTAGTGTTGGAACTACTACAAGCCTTTCAAGAAGCCGAAGCCAATCCTGAAGTCAAAATCATTATCCTCACCGGGCAAGGCAATACCTTTTGTGCAGGAGCTGATTTAGAATACTTAAAGCAACTTCAACAAAATTCATACGAAGACAATTTAAAGGATTCACAGCAACTCATGTTGCTGTATAAAACCATCTATCAACTTTCCAAGATCGTCATCGCACAAGTCAACGGGCATGCTATAGCTGGCGGTTGCGGCCTTGTCACGGTGTGCGACTTTTCATTCAGTGTGCCGGATGCCAACTATGGTTATACGGAAACAAGAATCGGATTTATCCCTGCTATCGTCATGAGTTTTCTGGTAAGAAAAATAGGCGAAGCGAGAGCAAAGGAATTACTGCTTACAGGGAATGTCATTCATTCGCAGCAAGCATTAAGCTACGGATTGATCAACCAGATCGTAGACGATGAAAATGCGTTGGCAAAGACCGTGTATGAATTTGCACAAGAAATATGCGTACATAATTCTGCACAATCTTTATCCATGACCAAAAAGATGATGGCTGAAATTCAAAACATGTCTTTATCGGAAAGCCTGAAATATGCCGCGGAAATGAATGCGCAGGCGCGCAGTTCGGAAGATTGCAAAAGAGGAATTGATTCTTTCCTAAACAAAACCACCATAAAGTGGTAGAGTGAAGAGCGCAGAAAGAGAGCGATAATCATTATGCGCTCTTTCTATGCTCTTTGCCTTTTTAGTCTGTCACATTATAATTGTAACGCACCAGATTACTTTTTTTACCAAACACGCCTTTGCGTGCGGCCATTACTACAGCATCGTCAAACCAAATGGTGTAATCCTTCAAAATGCTTAACCCGTCTGTATTCTCCAGTTTAATATTTTTCAATTTGGATCCGGATGCTTCTTCAAACAATAAATAATTAATCTCGTTATACAATCCCGTCGCGTTAGATGCAGAGGCATAGATCATCAGCAACTTACCGTCTTCTGTAATGGTCATCGCATGAGAAGAAGAAAGCATACCGGCAGTAAGGTCATTGCTTTGTTCCTTGAGGTGGTAATTTTCCCATAACAACATGTCTTCGTTATTGAAAGAATATAGAATCACAGGACCTGTATTTACTCTGCCTGTTTTTTCATACCAGTTGGCTGCATTGTTTACTGTGTTGGGTTGAAAATTGAACATCGCACTTTCAATTTTTTGTTTTTCCAATACCACAATAATTTTTTCGTATTCATTCAAATACAAATCTGTAATGTTATAATTTTCCCAATCATCTTCCGCGGAATAGCTTTTATTGCTGCTTCGTAAGATTTTAGAGGTTTGCTGCAATCCTTCTGAAAGATCGTGGTGATTGATTTTATCAATAGCTTTTTCCTTGAAATTAAATTTACTGTACATGAAACCGGTAAGCCTATTGGAACGTGAAGAGAGGTTCATGATGTACACTTCGTCATCGTTCAAAAATCTCAATTTAAAATTATAACGTTTAGTAGCGGAAGAAGCAATGTCCAAAAATATATTGTCCTTTGTTTCCATGTTGTAACGAATCAAGGCGATACGGCCCACTTTATCAGCATTCAAAATAAACACTTCCGCTCTGTTGTTGATGTACAAACCGTAGTTGATGAAATTATTATCAATGGGCACAAAACCTTTCACGATGACATTTAACTCTTCATCATAAATCACCGTCTGAGCCAATAGATTTTTTTGAGAATAGTCGTAGATGTAAAGAATGAACTTGCTGTTGTTAGGACAAAATTGAATTTGATACTGATACTCTAATGGAGTCACAAAGTCACGCGGTTGACAAGCATCAATGGCTGTCGCAAAAGATTCGTCTACCATGGCTTTGCCCATGTCTTGTGACCAGTTTTTAACGGTAAACTCATGCAATATTTTCTCCCCTAGCAAACTGCCATCACTCAAACTGTATTCATAAACTTTACATTGTGTTGTAAATGCTCTTGTATTATGCACCACAGCAAACAAACGCAGGCGATCGCCAAACAATATCATTTTAAAAAAATCTTCTTCTAAAGCTATTTTCAACTGAACGCTGAATAATACTTCAAAATCTCTTGTATATTTTTCTAATTGATAAATAGATTCTCCAAAAATACCGCCCTTTGATTTGGCCAAACTGATGAATTCTTTTTCATTAATTTTAACCGCCAGGTCACGTCCGTCGGGCTCTAAATAAGGTGTGGCAATTTTAAAATCGACCGTTTTATAGAGTACTTGTGCAAGCGTTTGCGTTGCAAAACCAATAACAAATACCGCTATCCAAATAAACTGCTGCATGATGAAAGAAAACCGGAGGATTAACACTATGAGTACGGTATTTTAAGTGATAGGTTTTATAGAAAAGCCCTTAGTTTCCAACAATTCAAAGATTAGCTCGTGGATACGTTCAAGATCCTTGATTTCAATGCAATAGGGAGGTAAAATATACAGGATATTTCCCAACGGTCGTAGTAAGACATTATGATCCAGAAAAAAAGCATACAGTTCATTTCTAATCGTACTCAAATAGCCCGGTTCAATGGGCAGCTCAAGCGAAATCATAGTACCGATATGATCCACACGCTTCAATTGAAAACGCTCTTTTAACTGTTGAGCAAACTGCTTTTGAAGTACAGACAACTTCTCGATGTTTGCGACACAAGAAGGCTCTTTCAATAAAGCCAAGCTAGCCAGCGAAACAGCACAAGCCAGAGGATTGGCGGTATAGGAATGCCCGTGATATAAAATCTTATCCAAATCCGGCACATCAAACGCTGATACTATTTTGGAATTGGCTAATGTCACACCAAAAGGCATGGTACCGCCTGTAAGGCCTTTGGATAAACACATGATATCCGGTTTCTCCTGAAGGTAATGAGAAGCAAAGGGTTTACCCGTTCTACCAAATCCGGTCAATACTTCATCCGCTATACAAATCACACCTTCCTTCTTCGCCAACGCAAACAATCTGTCCAGAAACTCAGGACGGTATACGCGCATTCCTGCAGTGCCTTGTAATAGCGGTTCTACAATCAATGCCGCCGGGTGCTGTTTCAATACTATTTCAAATTGCTGCAAACAAAGTGCTTCTTGCTCCTCACTAGGGAAAGGTATAAAATCAACTTCCCACATCAGTGAATCAAACATCTTGTTAAACACGCTGCGGCCGCTCACAGACATGGCGCCAAACGTATCTCCATGAAAAGCGTCCTCCAATGCAATGATCTTATGGCGAGGCTGGTCGATGTTCATCCAATACTGCAAAGCCATTTTCAAGGCGACTTCTATGGCAGTACTCCCGTTATCTGAATAAAACAGTTTAGTAAAATTACAAGCCGTATAATCAATGAGCTGAGCGGCCAGATCTGTAGCCGGTTGATGTGTAAAGCCTGCAAAGATCACATGCTCTAATTCCAATGCTTGTTTGTAAAGTGCTTTAGCCAATACGGGATGACTATGCCCATGTAAGTTGACCCACCACGAAGAAACACCATCAATAAGTATTCTTCCATCCTTGAGGTGTATATGTGCTCCGTGAGCACTGGCTACCGGAAGGTTAGGAAAGACAGGCATCAAGGAAGAATAGGGATGCCAGATGAGGTTGTCGTTATGTTCCCAGTTCGTCATTTGTTAACTGTTCCAGTTGTCAAATAATTTTACGGCATACTGTTGCACCAAAAAAGGATCCCAGTGTTTTTCCTGTTTGATATCCAGCAAACACGTCAATCCTGTTTTAGCAAGGATGATCGATTTGGAAGACGCATTTTCCGGTCCATTAAAAATAATTCCTTTGATGCGCACATTTTTCTTCTTGAGGTATTCGTAAGAAAGTAAAGTGTGATTGATGGATCCCAAATAATAATTGGAAACGAGTATGACTTCTGCCTCCAGCACCAAGGCAAGATCTGTAATGGTATCGTGCTCATTCAAGGGCACCATGACTCCGCCTGCTCCTTCAATGATCAAATCATTTCCTGCCGTTTCCGGAATTCTAAAATCTGATAATTGGATTTGAATATTTTCATCTGCCGATGCTTCATGAGGAGACGCGGCTTTCTTAAAGCAAAAACGTTCCGGATGCATCACACTGTAATCGTTCAACAATAAAGAATTGACCACATCGGAATCACGCTCTTCTATTCCCGCCTGTACCGGCTTCCAATAGTCCGCCTGTAAAGCCTGCGTCAGAATGGCGCTAACGATTGTCTTACCTGAATTTGTACCGATCGCTGTTATAAAATACTTACTCATGAAAGGTTGTGATCCGTTGAATCAATGAAGCTATTTCTTGTGGGGTATTGTACGCGTGCAAACAAATACGCAAACGTTCTGTCCCTTCTTTTACAGTCGGTGATAAAATCGGTCTTACATCGTAGTTGTTGGATTGCATAGAATGAGCTAAAGCACGTATGTTTTGATTGCCTGGATAAGTATACGTTTGAATGGGACTTTCATTGGCACTGAAACCTGATTGCCCTTTTACTAGTGTGTTCCAGTGCCGAATGTTGTTCATCAACTGCTCCTTCTGTTCACTATGTTGCTGTACGTACAAAAAGGCTGCATGTACAGAAGCAAAAGCATGTGGAGGCATGGCTGTGGTATAAATGAAGGGTCTTGCAAAATTAATCAGGTAGTCTTTCAATTCCTGACTTCCTGCAATACAAGCCCCGTGTATGCCCATGGCTTTACCAAAGGTATATATTTTAAACGGAACAAGATGGGCTATTTTCTTTTCATGCAAAAAACCTCTGCCCTGTTTGCCGAATATACCAGTTGTATGTGCTTCATCTATGATCAGGTAAGCTCCGTATTGCTCCGCCAATTTTTGCAGGGCTTCTACCGGAGCAAAATCACCGTCCATGGAATACAAACTTTCCGCAACGATGAATACAGTGCCTTCCGCTTTTTTCAACTTGCTTTCCAAATCCGACAAGTCATTATGTCGAAAAGAAAATTTCGAGGCAAAACTCAAACGCGCTCCATCTTTCAAACTGGCATGAATGTATTCATCCATTAAAATCGTATCTCCTTTCTGAGGCAAAGTAGAAAGTATAGCGAGATTAGCGGAATAACCGGAATTGAAAATCAATACGGCTTCTGTCTCAAAAAAAGCCGCCAATTCTTTTTCCACCTGATCATAAAAATCAAAATGACCCGCTAATAATCTGGAACCGCCGGATCCATTGATGGGATGGGGAAAAGCTCGTTTGTAAGTTTGATCGATTGCCTCAGCCAATGCGGGACTAGCCGCCAAACCTAAGTAATCATTGGAAGAAAAATCTATCTTGCCATCGTTTGCACGCAAGGTACGAACAATGCCTTCTTCTTTTCTGGCTCCTAATTTTTTAAAGATGGATTTCATCAGCGTTTATTCATAACGGATCAGAGACTAGTCTGCGCTGAATACCAATACGGGGAGAGAAGCAGAATAAGCCATAGATTGTGTGGCGCTTTTAGCAAACCACTTTTCCCAAAATGTTTTTTTGTATTTAGTCATCACCAACAAATCTATCCCGTCAGATTTTACCAGTTCATCCACTGCTTCCTCCAACGTGACTTCTTCTTTTACGGCTAAAGTTGCCTGTGGTAACTCTCTACTTAAAAAATACTTGAAGCGTTCAATGGCTTCTCTTACTTCTATGCGATCACTGTTATGGCTGTAAACAAATTCAATTTTTGCATTGAATAACTTACTGAATTCGTAAAACTGAAGAATGATTTCTTTTGAATACTTCATCACGTCTACACATACCAACGCTTTACTGATTTTATCAACTTTTGAATCTACCGGAAAAAACAAAACCGGTTTATGCAATTTCTCCAGTACAGCAGAGGTATTGCTCTTCAAATACAATCCCTGAAAATTATCTCTGTTTGCGCCTGTGGTAGCCATCACCAGCATTTTACTTTTAGATTTCTCCATCGCTTCGATCAACTGATCGACAGGCAAACCCTGGTGGCTGATGTAATCGTAACGAATCGTTTTCGCTCCTCTTACTTCCGATTGTTCCAGCTCGGCTGTCAAAGTCTTCAATTCATGGATTGACTTCTCATGTTCCTCATTGTCCATTGAAGCATGAAATAAAAGCAATTCCGATCCGGTATTGATGGATAAGTATTGCGCATAATCCAATGCTTTTTTAGGTTTATCCGTTAAATCGGTAGGAAATAAGATTCTCTTCATGTGTCTTTAGGCTCTGGAAATAAAGTTATTCATTTGTTTCCAAATGCCCAACCATTACAAAGTAAACTTAATCATTGACAGAGGCCTCTTTTTTTGATAGATTAATAAAAAAAAAGTCATGTTCATCTTCGAAGTATTGCTACAACTCAGAAACAACACGCTAAATCGTGTCGAAACACTCAGCACGGAACAACTCAATAGAATTCCTGAAGGTCATAACAACAACATCATATGGCACATCGGACACATGATGGCTTCTCAGCAATCGCTTTGCTATAGCAGAAGCGGAGCTACGCCGAATTTACCGATGGAGTTTATTGATAAATACCGCAAAGGAACCCATCCTAAAGGATGGGATAAACCGGTACTTCTGGAAGACATCAAGCCTTTGTTTTTAAGTACGGCAGAAGTCTTTGAGAAAGATTATAAGGCTGGGAAATTTAACGCTTACGAAAGTTACACCACTTAGGCCGGTGCCACGCTTACCAATATTGACGAGGCCATTACGTATAGTTACGGTCACGAGAACCTGCACTATGGGAATATTCTGACGATGTTAAAAATTGTGAATTAACCACTCGTTGTTGGCGGGACGCCAACAAGATTACTTAATAAATATCTATTCTTTAATATCACCCGTAATGGTGAGAAAGGTCGTAGCCGGCGAAGTATTGGCTATAATGATAATGGATTTGTCAAATGGACCGCTTTTACCCTCTATCTTAAAACCGCCCCGGATAACCGCCTTTTTACCGGGCTGAATCGCCGTTTTAGGCCATTTAGCAAGGGTGCAATCACAAGAAGTTTTAACAGAGGTAATTTCAAGAGGATCTGTTCCTTTGTTCACAAACACGAAATCATACCACAGGGTATCTGTCCCAGGCTTTACAGTACCAAAATCATGGGCTGTCTGCTCGAACGAAAAGGATGCTTGCGCATGACTAACGCCTGTAAAGGCAAGGTATAGTAAAAAAGTTAAGGAAAGTGCTTTTTTCATAGAAGGGTCTATTTTACGAAGGATTTACAAATAGTGTGCCACTCAATTTATTGGTAACAGAGTCTTCCAAACGAAGGTTCACGATCGTAATCAGAACCGAGGTACCTTCTCCATAGATGGAGTTTAACTCTATCTTGCCTTCTACTTTCAGTATTGCTTCTCGTACGATATACAAGCCCAATCCGGAACCATTATTACGGTCTGTAGCGCGATAAAACATATCGAACACTTTCAACAAATGTTCCTTTTTAATTCCAATACCGTTGTCTCTAATTAAAATCTGAGCGCGGTCTGCATCCGGAGAAACCAATTCAACCTTAAGAAATGGATGCTGCTTGGTATGGTCGTAATAGCGCAAGGCGTTTGAAAATAAATTATTAAAAACAACTGTTAAGCGGTTAGCATCAGAGTAGCAAACTAATGACTCTGGTATATTAACCTCTATGTTTACTTTTCCAAACTCATCCATATAGGACAAGGACTCTATACAAGACTCCACAAACTGTTTCAGGTAGATGGGTTGTACCATAACATCCATGCGAGAATTTCTGGATATGCTTAGAATGTCTTGAATCAAAGTATCCAGCTTCTTTACAGAACGTTCTTGAAAAGTCATGTACTCTTGTATTTTGTCTGCATCCTTTTCGGATTTGATGATATTGATAATACCCATGATGGAAGTCAAAGGCGATCTTAAATCATGTGAGGAACGATATACAAAACTGTCCAGTTCTCCGTTGATCTTTTTCAGCTTATCATTTTTTCGCTTCAACTTAAGATTAAGTCTTTTCAATCTTCGTTGATTATAACGATGCATAAAAATCAATTCTCTCATTAAAATGGCACCTAATGAAATACTGATGGTAAGATTAATGACCGTTCTGATTTTCAATTCGGAAGCAGTGAATATTACCTTACTTCTAAATAAAGAATAATCGGTGTACTCCAACAGCAATAAATTCACAAACGTCAGTATCAGTAATCCTATGGCATACTTTACCTGATTGCTTTTAAAGAAAAACAATGTACCCAATACAATAGGAATGGTATACAAGTAGGACGGCACCTCTCTTCCATAGCTAGAGGAAGAAATAAAAAAAGTGACATTCATAAATACCAGGACAAGATTTTTAGACCACAAATCCTTGCCCCGATAAAGTAAAATAGCAGATGCTATAAAAACTGCAATTTGAAAACCTGCAATCCAAAGGTTTTTATGGATACCGATATAGAACTGAAAAGTATTAGAGGCAATTAAAACCAGTGTCACGTAAATGTAAATTCTAAAAATAATACTGTCTCGCCTACAATCAACAAAATTGAGCGTACGCGACCAGATTTTTCTATCTACCGGAGCGAAGAGTTTGCTTTGTATATGTTTAGATTGAAACCCCATCGACTGCTAACTGATTACTATCTCTAATTGTTTTTCCCGTTTGGGTATCAATACCTGAATGCTGGTGCCTTCTCCGAAAACTGCCTCTATTTTTATCACGCCATCCAATTTGTCGATCGCATCCTTAACGATATATAGTCCCAACCCGGATCCTGTATTCTGATTCGTGGCACGATAAAACATATTGAACACTTTATCCAAATGTTCTTTTTGAATTCCAATTCCATTGTCTTCAAAGGTCAGGGCAATGTTCTGCTGCTTGTACTCTCCTCTTATTTTAAAATAAGATTGTTCTTTTTCAGAATCACAATAACGTAAAGCATTGGAAAGTAAATTATTTAAAATGACTTTCAATCTTCTTGTATCCGTATTGACAATAAAACCATCCGGAACATCGATGAGTATGTGAACCTTCTTAAATTCTTCCATGTAAGAAAAACTCTCGACACAACTTTTAATGAAAAGTTTTAAATCTACCGGTTCGATGAAAATATCCAGCTTCGCATTTCGAGACAGATCTAAAATATCCTGAATCAGGTCGTCCAGTTTCTTCACCGATCGTTCCTGGTATTTCATGTATTCCTTTATCTTCGTAACATCTTTTTCTGTTTTTACAATGTTGATTACTCCCATTATTGAAGATAAAGGGGAACGTAAGTCATGAGAAGCTCTATAAACAAAACTATCCAGGTCATCATTGCTCGTTCTCAATTTCCCATTACGAATTTGCAAGCTCCCGTTCAAACGTTTTAGTTTTTCCTCCATATTGATGTTCATGCTCATCAACTCGTACAACATGTAAAAGGAACAACCCAAAGTCATCATCACGACAATCAGTCCGTCAAAACGAAAAACCATCTCAGATAATATAATGCCTTTCAACAATTGATAATCGGTCAGTTCTAACACAACCAAGTTGGTGACACTAAGCACCAATGCACTCAACATATATTTAAACTCTCTATCTGAATAAAAGAAAACAGAACCGATAATTAGCGGAATCAAAATAAGGTGCTGATAAGCCGCTCTTCCAAACAAAGAAGCAATACAAAAAACCATGATATTGGTTAGTAAAAAAGTAATATTCTTAGCCAGCAACATTTTCCCTTTATAAAAAAGATAAATCAAGAAAACATATAACAGCGCTTGGCCGGATATCAACAAAACATTTTCAAAAGCTAAAAAATAAAGATAGTAGGCGGCCTCGATGAATAACAGGAAGGATGTAATAAGATACAGTCTTACACAAAGATAATTTCTCCTGTACTC
>JAQBNS010000131.1 GCA_028288405.1 Chitinophagaceae bacterium | reverse complement strand
ATTTATTGGGTTATAATTCTGATCAAGATATTGCAGAATTAGGAGAGCGTATTCCTGCACTGGCAGCAGAAGGAGTGAACCTTATTTTTTTAGAAGTAGATTATAATTTTGAGTTTGTTTCTCATCCGGAACTTAGAGCCAGCGATCACGTCATTACTAAAAAAGGAGCGGGCGATTTCGCCTCCGTTTGCAAACAGTATGGCATTCGCGTCGTACCTCAGTTTCAATCGCTGGGCCATCAATCCTGGGCGCAGTATACCTTTGCTTTACTGAAAGTATATCCGGAACTGGATCTTACACCGAAGGCATTTCCAAACAATGAAGGCATCTATTGCAGAGAATGGGATCCATACAACCCTAAAGTCAATGAAATTGTATTTCCCTTAATCGATGAAATTTTAGAAGCCTTTAACGCAGACGGATTACACATGGGAATGGACGAGGTATTTCTGATTAATTCAGAACATGCTTTATCCACTCGCGACAGAGATCCTGCAACGGTGTATGCTAAAGTGGTGAATGACTTTTACGATTATTTTACCAAGAAAAAAGGAAAACAATTGTACATGTGGGCGGATCGCTTGATTGACGGTACGAAGTATAAATTCGGAGAATGGGAGTCTTCTATGAATGGCACAGCGGCAGCGGTTGACAGCATTCCCAAAGACATTGTATTATGCGATTGGCATTATGAACCCATGGATGCTTATCCTTCTATTCCGATGTTTTTAGAAAAAGGATTTAAAGTATTGCCTTGCAGTTATCGTAAAACAGATGCTGTGAAAGCATTGATTAAATATTCCTATCAATTGGAGAATCCCAATATGATCGGGCATATGTTTACTACCTGGAGCGTGGTGAAGAGGGATTCTTTAATTTACTATGCGCCATTATTGGAAGGTGTACAAACAATCAAGAGTGGTAAATTTTATAGTACTACGATTGAATCCCATACAGCACTGGGACAAGACAGCCTGCAATTGATTCTTTCCACTTTTCATTCGCAACATCGTATTCGCTATACCTTGGATGGTTCTGAACCAACCTTGCATTCCAGTTTGTATACGAAACCAGTGAAGATTGGCAAAACAGCAGTATTGAAAGCCGTGGTGTATAGTGGTAATGCATTGGTCAGTGATGTGTCGGAGAAAAAATTTATTGTGCACAAAGCTATAGGCACTGATCTTACGTTTCAAACACAACCAAGTCATAAATATGCAGCCAAAGACGGCGCGAAAGCGCTGATCAATGGATTGACTGGTTCTGCCAGCTATGCCGATGGGCAGTGGGTGGGGTTTGAAGGACAAAACATGGAACTGATTATTGATCTGGGAAATAATACTCAATTATCTTCTCTCAGCTTTAATAGTTTGAATGATACACGCAGTTGGGTACATCAAGCGGATAAAGTAGAAGTGGCGCAGTCAGGAGACGGGAGAGTATATAATACAATGTTGGAAAAAGACATTCCGGTTTCAAAAGAAGGCATTGTGCATACCTCGATTCCTTTGCATGTCACTACGCGTTATCTCAAATTGAAAATCTTTTGTAAAACCATCCCGGCCGGCAGTCCTGGTGAGGGAAACAAGGCTTGGTTGTTTGTGGATGAAATTGTTTTAGAGTAAAGAGATGAGGGACGAGCTAGGAGGGACGACGGAGCTGATCGTCCCTCCTAGCTCCTAGCTCGTCCCTTTGTAACCAAAAAGAGCCTGAAAAAACAAGGCTCTTTTTGGTTACACTATTATTTTCTCATTTCTATACAGTTACCGGTTCTTTATCATAGAACCACATCACCTCAACATCTTTCACGATCTCAGGATCTCTTTCATGCAAGTTCTTTGTCATGGCTCCCGGATTACTAAGATCCATTTCATAGGGATTGACAGGAATATCTCTGGAAGTACCATTTACCTGAGCGCTGATCAATCGAAAGATCTCTGCGGATACTTTTTCCAGCAATTCCATATTCATCGCAATCTTTGCTATAATGGCTTTGCCCTCGTGTTGCTCATCGATGCCTTGTTGAAACTTGCGCAGGAACGCCAAATCAAAGGGATCGATGTAACGGTTTTTGAAGATGGCTTTATCGTGTGGCAACCAGGCTAAGTACAAGTCTTGAACTTTCTTGTTCAAGGCACCAAACTTGCGTCCTAAGCTATCGGGAGCAGCGAAGAGGTCTTTCACCAGTCGCATGTCTGTTAAAGCGTTGTTGGTGTACATAATGGCCGGTATAGACCAGTATACCGCCCAATCCCAGAATATCTTCACGACCATGATCTGAGCGGATCCCATTAACAAGTATTTGTTTTGATAAACCGGAATCCAGTTATCTACCATCGTCAAGTGAGTCTTCTCATAGATCTCTGCTCTGAAAGCAATGTCTTCGCCGGCGAGGTCACGCAGGATCAAGTCTGACAACCAGCCGTTGTTCATAGAAATGAAATCTGTACCCGGAGAATACAAAGGATCAAGGAAAGCGCCCGCTTCACCCGTTACTCCCCAGCGATCTGCTGAATACAATCTCTCTGTATGGTGTGCGTAATGTTTCAGTATTTTAAAATCCAATACATCGTCTGGATTGCTTAGTTTTTCAAAGCATAATGGTTCATTGGTTTTCAGCCATTCCATCGCTTTGTCATACGTGTTGAAGCTTTCGAATGGATGGACCGCAGGATCCGCTACGATACCGATACTCGTGTTTTTAGAGCCCAATGGAATGATCCATACCCAATAGCCTTTATCCATGAAATGGACGGTACTGAGGTAACGAAGACCTGGTTTGAGTTTGGTTTTCCAATCTTGGTTATCAGACCAATCGTCGATGTCAATGACGCCTTTTAATCTAAACCATACCGCATTCACCGCATGATCCATAGGCTTACTGAAGCCCAGCTTTCTTTTCAGGAAGCTACCGCGACCGGAGGCATCAGCGATCCATTTTGCTTTTACTGTAAACTCTTCTTCGTCGGTATTATAGTAGGTGAGTGTATGTCCTTCAGGAGAGATGTCTACTGATTTAGCGCGTGATCCTAAAATGAGTTCTGTTCCTTTTTCCTGAGTCAGTTTAGCCAGGTAGTTTTCCAATGTACCTCTGTCCAACTGATGACTCGGCACCGGCAGACGTTCTCTTGGTCCCAGTTCAACACGTTCTGTAATGTCAAGTTTGGTTTCTGTTTTAAAGAAAAAGCGAAGACCATGTTTAGGCAATTCATGTTCTTCCAGATAACCTTTCAGGTCCAACACTTCACGTAAGTAATGTGTGCCCAATTCTACGGTTGATTCTCCTACTTTGTGCGCTGCTGCTTCGGCGCTGCTTTCGCGTCTTTCCAGTACTAAAATTGAAATGTCTGGTTTGGCTTTTTTTAGTTGAAGGGAAAGTGTAAGTCCGGCTAAGCCTCCTCCTGTGATGACAACATCGTACTGCTTCTGCATTGTAAAAATGGTAGTTAAGAAAATGGGATACTAGAGACAAAAATACTAAAATGGTATAACAACGAAGTGCTTTTAAGCGGGTTTATTTTGTACCATAGAATAAATAAAAAGCCCTTCCGGTAAATACCGGAAGGGCTCTATTAGTGGGGTTGAGAATCGCTTATTTCAACGCTTTTTTCAAGTTATCGTCAATAGCAGCCAAGAAATCTTCTGTGTTTAGGTAGTCTTTACCTAAAGTCACTTTGTTCCCATGGATACATACAGCTAAGTCTTTGGTCATCTTACCGCTTTCAACAGTAGCTACGCAAACTTTTTCCAATGTCTGACAGAACTTAATCAATTCCGCGTTGTTATCGAGCTTGCCTCTGAATTCCAAACCTCTTGTCCATGCGAAGATAGAAGCAAGTGGGTTAGTAGAAGTGGGCTTACCCGCCTGGTGATCTCTGAAGTGACGAGTTACTGTACCGTGAGCAGCTTCTGCTTCCATTGTTTTACCATCCGGAGTAATCAATACAGAAGTCATCAAACCTAATGAACCGAAACCTTGTGCTACGGAGTCAGATTGAACGTCACCGTCATAGTTTTTACAAGCCCATACAAAGTTACCGTTCCACTTCAAAGCAGACGCTACCATGTCATCAATCAAACGATGTTCGTAAACGATACCAATTGCATCAAACTTAGATTTATAATCTGCCTGGAAGATCTCTTCAAAGATGTCTTTGAAACGACCGTCGTATTTTTTAAGGATGGTGTTTTTAGTAGAAAGGTATAGTGGCCATTTCTTGCTCAATGCCTGATTGAAACAAGAGTGAGCAAAACCGATGATCGATTCATCGGTGTTGTACATACCCATGGCAATACCAGCACCTTTGAAGTTGAAGATATCGTACTCTTGTACTTTTCCGTCTTCGCCTTCGAATTTCATGGTCAATTTTCCTTTTCCCGGAACCAAGAAATCAGTAGCACGGTATTGATCACCGAATGCGTGACGACCTACACAGATCGGAGCAGTCCAGTTAGGCACTAAACGTGGTACGTTAGTGCAAATGATAGGCTCACGAAATACTGTACCATCAAGGATGTTACGGATGGTACCGTTTGGTGATTTCCACATTTGTTTCAAGTTGAATTCTTTTACACGTGCTTCATCAGGAGTGATGGTCGCACATTTGATTCCAACATTGTATTTTTTTATAGCTTCGGCAGAATCGATCGTTACCTGATCGTTTGTTGCGTCACGGTTTTCCATTCCCAAATCGTAGTATTTAATATCTACATCCAGGTAAGGGAGGATAAGTTTGTCTTTGATGAATTTCCAAATGATGCGTGTCATTTCATCACCATCAAGCTCCACAACGGGATTTGCAACTTTGATCTTGCTCATTGTTTTATGAAAAGGTTAATTGTTTGAGATTCTAAGAACACCAAAGATAGGAATCCAAAGGGATAAAGTCCAAATTCAAAAGGACAAATACGAAATAAGTCCTAAGTCTCAAATGTCTGGTAATTAGTAGTTTTGTATTTTGAAAGAGATTTATTTTTGTGGACTATAGATTGAACTTCAAGGAAGCGGAGATTAGGTTTAGTTAATCGTAAGCTGACAAAGATGAGCAGCATAATGATTTGGGCGTTCCCTGCGGGCCGGGCTTTCGCCACTCGCTTTTTTCTTTGAATCAAATTGAGACATCAGTCATCTACAAAATCAAAGAAAAAGAGCTCAGACAATGGCTCAATCCCTAACGCAAATTCTGCAACAGTAATCGTATCGGTAATGTCTTGACATCACATTCCTGGTATTCCAGTTCCGCGTCGGAAGCCATGGTGATGGCACTTCCTGCGTGGAATTTATACAAGCCTTTTTTCTCATTGAAGAGAAGACTGCGTATGATGACATTGAAATCAAAATCTCCGTTAGGTTGAATGTAACCCACAGTTCCTGAAAATAATCCACGGTCTTCTTTTTCCAATTCATCGATCAATTGCATGGCCTTGAGTTTCGGCGCGCCTGTCATGCTGCCCATAGGAAAAAGAGCCTGTAGCAATTCTGAAAAATGACTGTCCGTATTTTCAAGTTCACCTGTGATAGTAGAGATCATCTGGTGTACTTTTTCAAACGTATATACTTTACACAGTTCTTCTACAACGACACTGCCTCCTTTGCATACTTTAGACAAATCGTTACGTACCAGATCTACAATCATAATGTTTTCGGTACGCTCTTTCAAAGATTTTTCTAAATGTTGTTTTTGCTTTTGATCATCTGCCGGATTGTTCAGCCTGCCTGCTGTACCTTTGATGGGTTGACTGATCAGTTGGTTATTTTTCTTTTGAATGAACCGTTCCGGTGAAGCAGAAAGCAACACATGTTCTTTGTTTTTGTACAAAGCGGAGAACGGCATTGGAGAAATATTATTTAGCTTTTCGTAAAGTGACGTGTAGTCTATGTCTTGGTAGGTTCCACTATAGCTGTTGCAAAAATTGATTTCGTAAATATTGCCTTGTGCGAGTTCTGTTTTGATGCGGTGAATAATAGCAATGTATTCATCGTGTGAAAATTGCGCGACAGGAGCAGAGGCTTGTGGCTGTTGTGTCATAGCAGAATGATCGCCAGACTCTGCCAGCAAGGCCGGTAAAAGCTCTTCGGACTTTTTGTCGCAGGCTTTCCACGATTGATCAGCTTCCTGTACAAACAAATAACGAGGTATGTAAAGATGTATTATAGGAAAGGCCAGAGGATCTGTTGACCGTTCTGAAAACTGCTCAATATGATTTTTAAGTCCGTAGTTGATGCAACCAAAAATGTGTCGCCCCTGATGTTGTTGAATGAAAGCATTCATCCCTTCCCATGAAAAATCTTGTTCTGCAAGCGCAAGATATTCTTGTTCCACCCCAATACCCATAAGCTTTGGAAAAGCACCGTGCGGATAGCTGATATTGTTTCCGTTGAGGTAACAATACGTATCGAAATGAGCCGCTGCATAAGCCAGCAAACGCTGGCTGGATAAGGCTTGTTGAACAATCATTTTTCTAAACTGGAAAGACCTGCTTTGGCTTTACTTTCTATGGTTTCCTTGTATTCGTAATGACTGTAGTCAAATACTTTTTTTAAGTAAACACGCGCTTTATCGTTTTGTTCCAGGTTGCGGTAGATATAACCCAGTTGTAAACAAGAGTTGGGTGCAAAATAGTCATTTGTTTTGGCGCTGGCTTCAATGGTTTGATTGTACATCATAATAGCTCTTTCGATGTCCATTGATTTGTGGTACAAGCGTGCTTTGCGGTATAAAAACTCTATGTTGTCCGTTGAATTATCGAAGGATTGTTGGTCCATTTTTTCACTGATGGACAATGCTTCTTTGAGGTATCCGCCATCTGTCATCAAACGTATGCGATAGATGTTTTTATCAGGCAGTACTTCTTTTCCTGCCATTTTTTGGGCTTGTTTATCGCTGTCGTTTTTCGTAGAACCTTTGCTAAGCGTCAGTGATTTGTAGTGCTTAGCTTCTTTGTCGTTGCCCAGTAGCCAATAGGCTAGAAAAATCTTATAATAAGAATCCTTGATATAGGCTTGTCCTTTGTAGTTTTGTATGTATTTCTGAAAACAAGAAATAGCTTGAGTATACAATCCTTTTTGCAAATAGATTTCTCCCTGCATGTAATAGAAAGAAGGGATGAGGATAAATGCATCTGTATCTATTTGTTTATTGGTATAATAGGCTAATGCTGTTTCACTGTGTGCATCGTGTATGAGTAAGGAAACTTCTAAAAAAGAAAAAAGTACGTTTTGAGGATTTGCTTTACTAAGATTGGTGATCATATCCAGATGATCAGTTTGGCCCAACAAGTAATGCTCGCAAAGCACCAGCCAAAGCTTTGCTTCCGTGTGATAAATGGTATTGCCATTGGCGACCACTGTGAGCTCTTGCAAGCCTTTGTTCAGGTTGCCATATAAACCTGCTACATCAGTCAACCAGGTGTAGGTTTCCGGTATGGAACCTATGATGATCCTCAGCAACGCCATGGATTTTTGCATGGGTACAAAATCAGGATATTTTTGCAATCCCTCGTCCAGTAATTTGTAGGCTGCTCTGACATTTAAAGCCGAAGCTGTATAATCTCCAAATTTAAGTTTAAGCAGTCCCCAATGTATTTTAACTTCGGCTTGTGTAAAATAGTAATAGGGTGAAGTATCCGGAAGTTTGGACAATGTATTCAATATGACTTTTTCCCTGGATGAGATTTTGGAATAAGCGGCTTTGTCCTCCAAAATAAAAACAGGTAAGATGTCGTTGAAATTTTTCAGGTACAATCCGATCGCGTGATCCGGCACTGTTTTCAACTGTTGGTCAATGAGTGCTTGTGCTTCTTTATAATTTAACTGGAGGATGTTGTGATAAGCTTTCTGCAGGGTAGGGTTAAAGTCGTAATGTTGTTGCGCATTCGCTGTGTGACAACAAAAGAAAAAAAAGACGTTAAAAAACAAAGGGTGTAAACAATATGTATACACCCTTGAGCTTTTGATTTTATTTTGGAGCGCTATCGCTTTCAATTTATTTTTTAGCTTCTACTAAAACCATTTCAACGTTAGCCAGGATACGACCACAGTGTTCGCATACAATGATTTTCTTTCTGTCTCTGATCTCCGCTTGTCTTTGTGGAGGTACCGTGTTGAAGCAACCGCCGCAAGCATCTCTTTTTACAGAAACCACAGCTAGTCCGTTTGCTACATTGCTTCTCAATTTATCGTAAGAAAGTAATAAACGCTCTTCGATTTGTTTGATGGCTTTCTCACGGTCTTTTACCAATTTCGCTTCTTCATCCTGACTTTCTTCAATGATCACTTGCAATTCACCTTGCTTGTTTTTCAAATCTTTTTGTCTGTCAGCAAGACTTGCTTGAGTTTTTTCAATGTCGGCTTTTTTGAATTCACCTTGTTGTAATGATTCTTTGATTTTCTTTTCAAAGACCTGCATTTCCAACTGTTGCAATTCTACTTCTTTCGTGATGGCGTCGTACTCGCGGTTGTTACGAACATTTTTCTGTTGCTCTTCGTATTTTTTGATCAGCTTTTCAGAATCTTTTATTCCTTGCTTGTATCCTTTGATTGTGTCATCAAGGGTTGCGATGTCTTTTTCGTATTTAGAAAGACGTGTTTCGTAGCCTGCTAATTCATCTTCTAAATCTCTTACTTCTTCGGGTAAATCTCCTCTGATTATTTTAATTTCATCAATTTTAGAATCAATGGTTTGAAGTTTTATAAGAGCTTCGAGTTTTTGAGCGATCGTCAGGTTTTCCATTTAATTAGCTATAGTAATGTATTGGATTGGTGTTTATTTCAGAAATTAGAACTGCAATATTACTAAATTTTTCTTTCAAATAATCATAAATCAAATCTTTTGTATAGACTTCACTTTCATAATGTCCAATATCGGCTACCAGGATCTTGTCCTCGGCATCAAAAAACTCATGGTATTTGAAATCTGCGGTCACAAAAGCCTGTGCGCCTACCCCCAACGCATTTTTCAAGAGGAAGCTGCCACTGCCTCCGCAAACGGCTACTTTTTCTATTTTTCCTTGAAAAGAGGAGGTGAATTTAAAGGTCGTTAAGTTCATTTTTTGCTTTAAATAAGCATTAAACTCATTGATCGTCATTGGTTTATCAAGTGATCCGTACATTCCTGCACCAATGAAATCCCAATCGTTTTGCAACGCAAAGATATCGAAGGCTACTTCTTCATAAGGGTGTACCTTTTTCAAAGCTGCAAGAATAGAAGATTGAAGATGGGTTGGAAAAATAGTTTCTATTTTGGTTTCAGCTACTTGTTCCAACTTATTGGCTTTCCCAATAACGGGATGAGCCAATAAGTTGGGTTTAAAAGAACCTACACCATCTGTCCTGAATGCGCAAGAAGAATAATTCCCAATTTCGCCTGCTCCAGCTTCAAATAGGGCGGTCAAAACGGTTTCTTTATCCTCTATGGGTACATAAGTAATGAGTTTAGAGAGTAAACCTGTTTTGGGTACTAAGGTGCGAAGATCTTGAAGATCCAAAAGTTGACAGATTTTATAGTTTACTCCATTGGATACATGGTCAAGGTTAGTATGTATCGCATACAGTGTAATGTCGTGCTTGATCGCTTTGATCAGACAACGTTCCATATCATTTTTCCCCGTGATGCTTTTAACGCCTTTAAAGAGTAAAGGATGATGAGAAACAATAAGATTGCATTGACGTTGGATGGCTTCGTCCAGCACTTTCTCTGTTACATCCAGACTGATCAGTACTCCTGTAAGTTCCGTGTTTGCATTACCAGTTTGGATACCACAGTTGTCGTAGCTTTCCTGAAAGGCTTTGGGTGCCCATTGCTCCAATTGCTGTATTACGTCCTTTATTCTCATGCTCAAATATAAAAAAAATGAGCAAACAGTAAACAGCAAGAGTAACAATTGCCTATACTATTGCTCTTATAGCATATTCTTTAACGGGTTTATCTTGTCAGGTAAACTTGCTGAGAGATGCTGGCACTGGATGTGTTTACTCTTACAACATGAATTCCGGTAGATACAGGAAGTGTAAATTCAAGTTTACCAGATGAGATTTCCGCATTGTCTTGTTCGTATACTTTTTTGCCTGAGGCATCTATTACTATGATGTTTGCTTTGGGGATGTCGGAAGAACAAAGAACAGAAACTGTTTGAAGGTATGATGTGATTTCAATACCATTGTTTGCTGTTTGTTGGGTATTGCCCGTAACTGTTGCAAGATCTTGGTTTCTGTATTGAATAAAGAATCTTTCATTGATAGATCCTTCTTCTAGTGTAACAGTGTATACATTATTTTCTCTCAAGTTTTGTATTGTTCCAAGTAATCTATCTTCCAGCCATATCATTTGTTCTCCGGCAAATTCAGAAAAGTCGGCAGTGAAAGTGTATCTGCCGGCAAATGCGGTGGTCAATTTTAGTGGTATTATTTTTTCCACCAGGTTACTGGGCAAACTATTGATAGAGTAGTCGATAGTAGCAGAGCAGGAAAATAGTGACGGCGATGATCCTGTATTCATTAATTTATAAGCATCCAGTTGGCTATCAAAATCCAATGTAGCATCTTCTTTAAACCGAATGACTGTTTCATCGCTATATGCGCCACTGGATGCTGTCAATCTAAAGATATCTCCATAAGGACCTTCAGATGTGCTACACACATTGTAAAGGGATGTAATGCCTGGTGTATTATTGATTGACGCATTTGATGCGACACAGATATTCGTTGTGGTATTAAGAAGCGAAATCGAAAGCATGATCAACATCTGATAGACGATACTTTTTGCAAATGAGCGTAGCTTTTTCAAGTTTGATAACTTTTTCATATAACCTGATTTACGCTTGACTAAAGCATCGGTTATTCTCTTGGGTCTATTTTAAGCCCAAATGAATATATACCTCGACGAGTTTCAGAATATTATTCGATAAAAAATCAATAAAAAAATGCTTAAAAACACTGTTTCTTGAATTCATTCAAGAATTGTTATGACTATCAAAAAAAAGGTCGTAATCCATGATTACGACCTTTTAGTGATTTAAAGG
>JAQBNS010000054.1 GCA_028288405.1 Chitinophagaceae bacterium | reverse complement strand
ATTTTTTATTTTTCAGGTAAAGAAGAACAGTTTATTTATTTTCATTTTTAGCCATGAAACAGTTTATTGTAAAAATATTATTTTTTGGTATCCCCATTTTGCTGCTGTTGTTACTCCCTATTTTGATTTTATATCAAACGCAGGAAAACTTTAGAGGAATAGAGGATGTTTTAAGTAGCAAGCGTAAGTACTTAATAGGATATGCATACGATGAAACAAAATACAAATACATTAAACGGTTTGAGTTAAATAACAATCCTAAGTTTCATCTGCTTGCACTAGGCTCTTCACGAGTTCTTCAGTTTAGAAAAGAAATGTTTGATTCTTCTTTCTATAATGCCGGTTATACAATATCTAGAATTTCAGATTTCATACCTTTTCTCGATAGAATGCCACATGACAAGCATCCGGATTATTTAGTGATAGGTTTAGATCAATGGATGTTTAATTCTAAATGGGATAGTTCAGCAAGTTCAATGATTTATCAGGATACTTCACAATCATTTGACAAAATCCCCACCTTTAAAGTAATACTCAATGTGTACTCTGATCTTTATAGTGAGAAAATTTTACTTAACGCGTTAGCTCAAAAATCTCGTTACAATAAAGTAGGACTAAACGCTGTCATGAACAACTCTGGCTTCAGAAAGGATGGGAGTATGTGCTATGGAGATAAGCTTTTAACGAATGATACGACGGTAGAAGATTATCTGTATAAGGATACCTATAGGCGCATAAGAGATGGGAACAGACGTTTTGAATATGGGGAAAATCTTAGCGTAACCTCAATAAGGGAATTGGAGCGGTTGTTGGCGTATTGTAAGCTACACAATATCTATGTTGTAGCGTTCTTGCCACCTTTTGCAGATCAGGTATATGACAAAATGAAATCAAGTGGAAATTATGAATACATCGATAAACTACCCATTGCCTTGACCCCTTTATTTGCCAGGTATAATTTCGAGTGGTATGATTTTTCAACGGTGAAAAAATGTAATTCTGATGATGAAGAAACATTAGATGGATTTCATGGAGGAGAATTGACCTATCAAAAAATGGTTATACAGATGCTGGAAAACGGTTCTAAGTTAAATAAATGTACAGATGTGAAGCGGTTAAAGAGAGAGGTGAAAATCCCTATTAACCGCTATACCGTTTATGATTATTAGCTAATAAATAAGAATTGATCCGAAAATTAAAAGCACCAATAAAAGAGAAAGCTCCTGTTATTTAACAGGAGCTTTCTCTTTTATTGGTAGAATAAGATTTAGCTACTTACTTTCTCAAGATATGTTGCTTGCCTCTAAACTTAGCTACGTTAGAGTTAGAGAAGGTATACGTAACACGTGCATTAAACATGAAGTAACCATCTTTTTTATTTGGGTTACCTCTGGTTTTCATTCCTGGTATGGTGCCTCTGTATGATGCTTCAGCCGATTGTTGACTGCTTAGTGTACTAGGATCTTTGTAGGTTGGCCCACTCACATCATCCAGATAGTCTGTAAATGTCCATCTGTAACCGCCTTCCAATAAGAAGTTCCAATTCACATCAAGGTTAATGCGTATACCCGCTCCGTAAGGAACCATAGGGGCTATAGGAGAATATGCTTTTCCTTCTGTTTGCAATGGTCTGAGGTTTACCCATTTCCCATTCAGGTAGGCTTGTGGAGCATAATAGACCAAACCAATGCCTATGAAAACATAAGGGTCAATAAACGTTCTGCGGCGAAAGTGCTTTTCATAGGGGAAAAGACTGATCATTGCTGAGGTGTAGAGCTCTGCGTTGTTAGAACGGAAAGTCAAATTTCTTACTTCATGAAAATCTTTCGCATACAATCTGAACCAATTCAGTTCGGTTTTTATGTTGATTCTTTCAGCGAAGTAAGGAAGTCTGTATAGTGCACCAATCCCAAAGTTCAAGCGTGGTTTCATACATTCAATCCCTTCGCAAAGATCTCCGTAATAGGTAGCAAAACCTATACCTCCATAGACAGTTAGCAATTCGTAATGTTCAACCCTGTTAAATCCTTTAATGTGCCTGGATCTGATGCGGGATGCTGCATTACCATATCTTTGCTGACTTAGAGCCTCAACAGAAAAAAGTAAAACAAAACCAACAATTAAAAGTAGATTCTTCTTAGAATTCATTTTAAATAGAATTTCATCAATAGTCATCAAATTTAATTATAATGCACTTAATAATCAAATAATGCTACTATTTAAAAATGTGAAAGTATGTTAAACCATCGGTTGAACTACAAAGTTTAATACTTTTCATATTCGACCATCATCATTTAGCTTATGAGTGCAAAAAATATTCAATCTATAGAGCCGTATTCGCAACAAATTCAGTATCAGGCAGATTTTTACAGTCCCCAACAACTTGAACAATTGGTCATAAAAGGACAGGAGGCCTTCGCTTTACAGTTAGATACACCCATAGAGCAGCGTAAGAAGCATCTATTGAATTTGAAGTCTATATTAGAAAAAGACAAAAACGACTTGGGTAAACTCATTACCAGGGAAATGGGAAAAACTCTTCAGGAGGCTATTGCAGAAGTAGAGAAATGTGCTGATTTATGTGGTTTTTATGCTTCAAATGGCGAAAAGTGGCTAAGTCCTCATTCTGTCGAGCAGACAGAAAAAACAGAAAAATGGGTTGAATACCACCCTTTAGGAATTATTTTGAGCATTATGCCATGGAACTTCCCCTTTTGGCAGGTATTCCGATGTGCTGTACCCGCTTTGCTTGCCGGTAATGCCATCCTTCTGAAACATGCTCCTAATGTACCTTTGTGCGCACTGAAAATAGAAGAATTGTTTTTGAAAGCAGGATTCGCGGCTGGGATCTACCAGAATCTTTTTATCGCAGAAGAACAAGTAGAATCAATTTTATCGGATACTAGAGTAAAGGCTGTTTCTCTTACGGGAAGCGAAAGAGCTGGTCGTTCTGTAGCGGCGCTAGCGGGTAGGTACTTGAAAAAGCAAGTGTTGGAATTAGGTGGAAGCGAT